>JANMHD010000605.1:0-11169 GCA_031374985.1 Coleofasciculaceae cyanobacterium OTE_70_metabat_329
CTAAAAAACTATCCCCAAGCCCTCAAGTATGTAGATCAAGCTCTAGCAATTACCCCCAATAACCCAGAACTATACTACCTAAAAGCCCAAATTCTCTTCCGCCAAGGAAGTAATGACCCAAGAGCTTTACGGCTGTTTAACCGAGCGATCGACAAACAGGGGCAGTTACCTATTTCTCAAGTTGCCCAAATAGTTTATGAGCGCTGTGTCACGGAAAATCGCCTAGATGCAACAGGTAGGGATTGCTTTGGACAAATGACGGGGGTTCGGCAAAATGGTGTCCCTCCTAGGGAATGAGAATATCGACAAAATTAGCCGATTGGAGCGATCGTCCCAATTGATACTGGGTATAGTCCCGTAACAGACGCTCTATCTTGCGCCAGGGAGCATCGGGCAAGAGTCGGGGCAGTTGGGGTTGTGCCAGTTGTTGCATCAAAGATAATTCTAAGGCAGTAAGAGTTTGAGGCGGCAGGGGTTCTCCCAGTTCTAGATGGTCTAAGCTAATAGCTCCTCCTGCATGAGAGTTAAACCCCACTTGCCAGTCAGAATAAGCAAAATCAGGAACTAATACTACCTGAGTTTGGCAGCAGGTCTGGACTTGAGGAGCAAGCCCCACGAGAGCTAAAATGTGAAATACAGCTTGGGATAAATGCGCTAAAAGGGAGGGGGTATCCTTAGGAGGTAAGGCCTCAATACGACGGAGATGTTCTGTCAGAATTTCAAAAAGTTGTTCTTGGGGCTGTTCGCTCAGGGCATGGGCGATGACTATCTCTGCTAGGTATTGACCTGCGGTGAGTTTGCCAATGTCTTTACTCAAACCACCGTAGACATTTTTAGTTTCTGCTTGGATCATTTTGTCGATCGACTTCCCAGAAACTATCAATAAATCGTTAACTATAAATAATCCACTACGGGGGCTGAGGGAATTTTTTTGCTTTCTGGCTCCCGGAGCCACTACCCGAATCAGCCCATGTTCTTTTGTGAGAATCGTTACTAGGCGATCAGCCTCCCCCAAAGGCATAGTTTTGAGATTAATTCCTGTTGCTTTATAAGTACCACTCATTTAAGCCTCATACTTGGCTCGAAAAGCCAACATTGCATCTAAATGGGAATCCATTAATAGGCACTCCTCTAAGTGCGATCGGTCTAGATTGGGCAAAAATATACTTTTTTCTGCTTCTAGGTATTCCCCATTTTGGAAAATGTAAATACTAATCTTGCCGGCTTCCCAAAACCATACTTCAGGAATATTGCGTAACTGATATTTTTTTAACTTCTTAATTCCACCACTAGTAACAACAATTTCTATACATAAATCAGTTGCTTCTTGATTTCCATTAAAAGAGTAGGATAGATCAGCTTGAAATTCAGCCCTAGGTTCGATGAGTTGGGAATAAGCGCCCGTAGAAACAAAATCAATGCGCTTTAGAGAGCAATAAGTCATGAGTAGTCCCCCTAGGAGGGTACAAACCATTTCATGAAGTAAGCCAATGCCCATAATTTCCAAGACCCCTTCACAGTACATTAACCGCACACCACCAATCTCTGCAAAGGCAGATTGAAGAGTTTTAAATTGCTGCCAAGTTACAGATTGCTGGACAAAGTAACGATCGCTATTTTTCTCTAAGGCTTGGGTCATAATAATTCCCTCCTTAAGGATTGCTAATAATGCCAAAAGATGAAGTGTAGCCGTGGAGAAAAGTCTCTCCTCCCACCGGGCCAATTTCCCCACTACAAAAGAATCCAGCTAGGGGAATTGTGCCTACGTAACTCTGAAATAATTGAGAATCAAAATGGGGTGTGCCGTAGAGATTCTTGCCTCTACCCAGACAGGAAAATAATAAAGCGATCGCCGGATTTTTAGTAGAGTTGGCCTGATATTTCTGAAGCAAAATTTCTAAATCTTCCGCAGAAGTATGGGCATCCCGGAGGTGAAATTGTACCCGCTGCCCCGGACGGACTCGATCGCCAATGGCCACCGCCCCTAACCGAGGATCCACTCCCAACATATTTCTAATTAAAAAATCTCCTGCCTCCAACTCGATCTTAAATTCATCCCGTGCCACCCCTACAAATAAGGAATGTTGAGCCAACTCCCGATCGTTCTCATTCAAACTATCTAATAATTCTCGTAGTGCCTCTAGGGGAATTAAAGATTGTTTCCCGCCATCGGCCATGGTCATTTCTAGAATAATATTGCGCTCTCCCTTCGTCACCTGAAATAGCTTCCCAATGGGGCGGCATCCTTGGGCAACGATCGTCTCTACCGCCAAATCTCCACTGAGGGCTACGCCGACTGTCCCTTCTCGATGACAGATATAATCCTGAAATAAACCACTTTTAAACCCTGCTTCTCCTCCACTAGCCAATCCCCCAATCTTGGCCGCTCCGGGATAGGCAAAATCTAAACCCTCTAATAGGTCATTAATCCGGGCTGAGAAGGGATCCGCCAGCAAAATAAATTGGGGATTTTCTTCAGGTGCTACCCCGACCAAATTTACCCAAGTATCAGGAGAACTATCCATATCTGGCAAATCTTCGGCCGGGAGATGGAAAGTATGGACTTTAACCCCCGGAAGCTGCATCAAAGTCAGGCTAATAGCCGGTTCTCCCTCAATTTCCATAGCTTGGCCCTGGTCATTAGTGCCGATTATTCCGCCCCCACCACAACCAATCAAAGCCGGAATAGATAACTTAGATTTCAACAAAGGCATAAGGCGAGAATATTCACTACCATAGGCAGCGGAAATAAAAATTATCCCCAAATCTGGAGTTCCTGAGAAGTTCGCCTCTAGTTTCTCCACAAGTTCAGCGATCGCCATCTCTAAAGACGGATGGGTAGACAGGGCATTGGCACAGATAATTGCATTACTCATGGGGAAATATAACCGAAATTAATCAATTTGCTGATAGGAGACCTATTAACAATTGTATGCCATCTTGCAAGTCCCCAGAACTGAGAGTAAAAATGTCGATAAAAAGAATTTCTGCAATTTCGGATCGTTTTTCTAATACCAAAACTTGCAGGGCAGTTCTGGGCAAAAGTAATCCCTGTTAGGCTAAAATAAGGCTATTAAGTTTTATTGCTACTAATTTGGAGTTGACCATAGTTTTTTACTAAAAAATTATTTTGGGGTGTAACTCTAGATTTCATAAGGTTTTCAAAATCACTAAATTAAGGATTGAACACAATGGCTTACGAACTACCTGCATTACCCTACGACTACGATGCTCTATCACCCTTCATTACTGCCAAAACCCTAGAGTTCCATCATGATAAGCACCATGCTGCCTACGTAACCAACTACAACAACCTAGTTAAGGATACTCCCTTAGCAGATAAGTCCCTAGAAGAAGTAATTAAAGAAGTCTATGGTGATGCCAGCAAAGCTGGGATTTTTAATAATGGAGCTCAGGCTTGGAACCATACTTTTTATTGGAACTCTCTCAAGCCCGGTGGCGGTGGCACCCCTACTGGTGCTTTAGCAGATAAAATTAATGCTGACTTTGGCAGTTATGACCAATTCAAAGAAGCATTTAAGACTGCTGCTACTACGCAATTTGGGAGTGGTTGGGCTTGGTTGGTTCTAGATAATGGCACTCTTAAAGTTACTAAAACTGGAAATGCCGAAAACCCGATCGCTCTAGGACAAACTCCTCTACTGACCCTAGATGTGTGGGAACACGCCTACTATTTGGATTACCAAAACAGACGTCCTGACTACATCAATGAATTCCTAACCAGTCTAGTTAATTGGGATTTTGTTGCTGCTAATCTAGCCGCTGCTTAGGTTTTAGATAAATTAATTCAAAGAGGGGTAGTGTAAACTGCTCCTTTTTTTAGTTTTCCTTAGGTTAATAGCTGGTTAAATTATTTATGAATAGTGACAGTTTAGGTAAATATATTACTAGTACTGATGGGGCTGCGAAGTCTTGGCTATTGGTACAGTTACGACTCAGCAAACTTCAGGAGCGGAAGTCTAGTATTTCCTCAGAAGATTACCTCCAAGAATTAGCCGATATCCATAAAGATCTAATGAATTTGGGGGAGTGGTGGGTCGGTCAAGAGCAAGAAGTATTTTATTAGTGACAGGAAAATCTTGGACAACATTCTATGACTCAATCCCAGAAAGTAGCAACAAAGATTAATCTCCGGCATCCAGAATACTATTTCAATCGGGAAATTAGCTGGCTTCAGTTTAATAGCCGTGTCCTCCAAGAATCTCTTGATCCCCGGACTCCCTTGTTAGAAAGAGTTAAATTTCTGGCTATCTTTAGTAATAATCTTGATGAATTTTTTATGGTGCGAGTTGCTGTAATCAAGGAGCAGATAGAAGCGGGAGTTACCCAATTAAGTGCCGATGGCTTAACTCCGATCGAGCAATTAGAAGCCCTGAGCCAACATTTACGCCCCCTAGTCCAAACTCAGCATCAACATTTTGAAAAGGAATTACGGCAGTTACTTTTTAAGGAAGGGATTCGTATTCTTGACTATATGGATCTAAACCAAGAGCAGCGGGTTTATCTCCATACTTATTTTCAAGAGCAGGTATTCCCCGTCCTGACTCCCTTGGCAGTGGATCCTTCCCATCCTTTCCCCCACATTTCTAATTTGAGTTTAAATTTAGCTGTGGTAGTAAAGGATACTGAAACTGGTAAGGAAATGTTTGCCCGGATCAAAGTCCCTAGTAAATCTCTGCCCCGTTTTGTCAAGCTGCCCACTGAGTTGGATGGAGCTAAAAAATCTAAGACAGCGGTGTTTAACTATGTCCCCCTAGAGCAGGTGATGGCTCATAATCTTGATTCTCTGTTTCCGGGGATGAATATTCAGGAATATCATATATTTCGGATTACTCGCAATGCTGACCTAGAAGTGGAAGAAGACGAGGCGGATGATCTTTTAGAAGCGATCGAGCAGGAACTCCGCAAACGCCGCATGGGAGGTTCCGCCGTGCGCCTAGAACTTTATGCTTCTACCCCGGAGGCAGTGCGATCGATGCTCCAGAGGGAACTAGAACTAGAAGCTCAGGATGTCTATGAAGTTGAGGGACTCATGGGTATGGGGGATTTAATGTCTCTGATGGGATTACCCTTACCAGATTTGAAAGATACCTACTGGAATGCTGTAGTTCCGCCTCGGTTGCGGGGGGAGAAGGGAAAAAGTGAAGACTTGACTGGAAATTATAGCTTGATGACGGATCTGGCAGCCGATGGGGTGGATATATTTAAGGTCATCCGTCAAGGAGACTTACTTTTGCATCATCCTTATCATTCTTTTTCGGCCACAGTGCAGCGCTTTATTGTCCAAGCTGCCCAAGACCCGGATGTATTGGCAATCAAAATGACTCTCTACCGGACTTCTGGAGATTCCCCTATTCTTCAAGCCTTGATGACCGCTGCCGAAAATGGGAAGCAGGTAGCTGTATTGGTAGAGCTAAAAGCCAGATTTGATGAAGAAAATAATATTACTTGGGCCAGAAAGTTAGAGCAAACTGGAGTCCATGTGGTCTATGGTTTGGCGGGGCTGAAAACCCATTCCAAAGTAGTATTAGTAGTCCGCCGGGAGCAACAAAAAATTCTTCGCTACATGCACATCGGCACGGGGAATTACAATCCCAAAACAGCAAAGTTATACACAGACCTAGGAATTCTGACTTGCAAAGAAGAAATAGGTGCTGATCTATCAGATCTGTTTAATTTTTTAACTGGACATTCTCGCCAAAAATCCTATCGCAAGTTACTGGTAGCTCCTGTAAGTCTGCGCGATCGCATGATTGGTTTGATCCGTCGGGAAACGGAAAATAGTCGTCAGGGGGGAGCAGGACGGATTGTAGCCAAGATGAATGCCTTAGTGGATCAAGAAATTATTGTCCATCTCTATGAAGCTTCCTTAGCTGGGGTGAAAATTGATCTAATTATTCGGGGAGTATGTTGTCTGCGGCCTGGGGTGAAGGGTTTGAGTGAAAATATCCAGGTGATGAGTGTGGTTGGTCGCTATCTAGAACATTCCCGCATCTTTTATTTCCACAATATGGGGCAAGATGAAGTTTATATTGGTAGTGCCGACTGGATGACTCGGAATCTCGATCGCCGGGTGGAAGTAATTACTCCGGTGGAAGATCCGGCGATCGCTAAAGACCTCCAAGAAATTTTAGGCATCATGCTCTCAGATAACCGTCAGGGCTGGGATCTCAACCCCAACGGTTCCTACACCCAGCGCCGCCCTAGTTCGGAGGATCAGGAACGCAGTAGCCAAAATCTATTAATGGAGATGGCTCTGGATACCAATTAACGTGAGTTTGGGATAAGTCAGAATTTGGAGAACTTGTATGATGGGCATTGCTCACCTGATCAAGAATTTAGTAGGGGAGATGGAAGATGGGGATCAGTGGTAAAGCCGGAATTCCGATGCTCACTGAAGGATCCCGAAAGCAGCTTTGAAATCCAAGTAGAGTACAAATTTTCCCCGAAACCCGTCGTATCTAATGCGATCGCAAGTCCCTAGTACCTACTAATAAAGCTATGATCTTTCCTACCCTTCAAGCAAGAAAAACCATAGCTTCAAATCATTAATTCTCCCCCCTTTTTTCTAGCGCAGCGGCGCGTTAGCGCGGGGGCTGGGGGGGGATCAACCTACATCATTCCCATGCCGCCCATACCGCCCATACCGCCCATACCGCCCATACCAGGAGCAGCAGCAGCTTTTTCAGGTTTTTCTACTACGAGCGCTTCAGTAGTGAGAACCATCCCAGCGATCGAAGCAGCATTTTGCAGAGCCGATCGTACCACTTTCGCAGGGTCAATAATCCCCGCCGCAATCAAGTCTTCATAAACATCAGTGGCCGCATTGTAGCCGATCGCAAAATCAGTCTCTCGGACTTTTTCTACCACTACTGCCCCTTCAGCACCGGCATTATCAGCCATCTGCCGCAAGGGAGCTTCGAGGGATTTAGCAATAATTGTTGCTCCTAGTTGCTCATCTGGTTCTAGGCTAGACTTGAAGGCCTCAATCTGCTTGCTTAGGTGGATCAAGGTCGTGCCACCACCGGGGACAATCCCTTCTTCTACAGCAGCTTTGGTAGCATTCAGGGCATCTTCAATGCGGAGTTTCCGGTCTTTGAGTTCGGTTTCTGTAGCTGCCCCAACTTTGATCACAGCCACACCGCCTGCAAGTTTAGCAATCCGCTCTTGGAGTTTTTCCTTGTCGTAGTCAGAATCTGTTGCTTCTAGGGCTTTACGAATTTGAACAATTCTTTTTTGAACATCACTAGTTTGTTCATCACTAGAGACAATTACGGTACTATCTTTGTCGATCGTAATTTTCTTAGCTACACCCATCATTTCTAGGGTGACAGCATCTAGGGTCAAGCCCACATCTTCGGTAATTAGTTGTCCGCCTGTCAGCACAGCAATATCTTCTAGCATGGCCTTCCGGCGCTCACCAAAACCGGGAGCCTTGATGGCCGCAGCATTGAGGACTCCTCTAGCTTTATTGACTACCAAAGTAGCCAGGGCTTCTCCTTCAATATCTTCAGCAATAATTACTAAGGCAGTTCCAGCTTTAGCAACTTTCTCTAAAACAGGAATTAAATCTTGGATAGAATTAATTTTTTTATCAGTAATCAACAAACGAGCGTTGTCATACTCCACCACATTCCGATCGCCATCGGTGACAAAATAAGGAGAAATATAACCCCGATCGATCTGCATCCCTTCTACTACTTCTAGTTCGGTATAAAGAGATTTGGATTCTTCTACAGTGATTACGCCGTCTTTAGTAACTTTGGCCATGGCTTCAGCAATCATCTTGCCGACTTCTTCATCATTTCCCGCAGAAACTGTAGCAACTTGGGCGATCGCACTCCCTTCCACTGGCTTGGCAACTCTAGCAATTTCTTCCACCAAGAAAGTTACAGTCTTATCAATTCCCCGCTTCAGTGCCACAGGATTAACACCAGCCGCCACACTTTTTAGCCCTTCCCGGATAATTTCCTGAGCCAAAACCGTAGCGGTGGTTGTCCCATCTCCAGCAGTATCTTTAGTTCTGGAAGCCACTTCTTGGATTAATCTAGCTCCAGTATTTTCGAGGGGATCTTCTAATTCAATTTCTTTGGCAACGGTAATCCCGTCATTGACAATCTGGGGTGCGCCAAATTTCTTTTCTAGAAGGACATTGCGTCCCTTTGGTCCTAGAGTAATTTTTACTGCATCTGCTAGGGCATTGATCCCTTTTTCTAGCGATCGACGGGATTCTTCCTTAAAGGCAATAATTTTTGACATAATTTTTCTTGATTTTAAATACTCCAGTAACTAATTTAGCACTCTCTGGGCTGGAGTGCTAAGTTTACCTAGGGGGCGGATATCCGTAATTTTTCACCCCTTGCGCCTCTACCAAACCTTATATATTTGCTGGAGGCACAAGGCTTTGCGCCCTGCCCCTAGAGATTAATGGAGAGAGCTTTATCAGTCCTGTTATTTAGTGATGGTGATGATGGTGATGGTGACTTGTAGTGGCCGCCACAGGTTGAGGTACAGGAGTCTCAGCGGCTAGAAGATCGGCAATTTGCTGGTCTGCCCACTTAGCTGCCATCCGCAGAAATTCTGGTTGATCATTCACACAATCCATCTGGACATAACGCACTTGGGGATTTTTGTGTTGCAAGTCATGAATAATATGGTGGACATCCAACAGGGTTTCATGGTTCTCGGTGGCAAAGCCAATGGGCATAAATACTAAGGCTGTAGCCCCCAGATCGATCAGATTCTGCCCTGCTAATTCTGCGGTGGGTTGAGTCCATTTAATTAGTGGGGTTTGATGATTTAGCCAACCTACAGAAATTAGGGGATACTTATTAATCAATTTCAGCCGGACTAGCTCGTACATAGCTTGGCTTTCATCAATCCCGGAAGTGAACCCCTTAGCCTCATGGGGACAGCCATGATTCATCAGGACAATCCCAGTTTGACTAGGCAGATGAGCTACTGCTAATTCCTGAAGGATTTTACTTTCTACTAAGTCCGCTAGGAGTTGGATATAATCCGGTTCGTTATAAAAAGAAGGAATATATCTTTGTGCCTGAACCCATTGCTGGGAAAGGTCTGCGCTATCAGCTATTTTGACCAAAGCTTGATTAACTTGCTCGATCGCAATCCCACTGGTAAAAATTGAATCAACAACTAGGAGGGGATAGATCAATAATTTATCAAAACCCTGAGCCTTGATTTCCGGGATTACCTGTTCTGGCAAGAAAGGAGCGCAGAAGTTAAAAGCCTTAAATACAGTAATGCGATCGCCCCAAGTTTCCCGGAGATTTGACTCAATTCCCGCTCGTTGTCGCTCAAAAATAGCATTGTGGGGAGAAATAAAATTATCGTGTTGATGACTCCACTCATGAAGATCAAACATTGCTAATAACTTAGCCAGAGGAGGATAAACCCAAGTAGGAACCGGAGCAAATTTAGCAGTCAGCAAATGCAAAGCCTGTTCATTATAATTAGCAAAATCTTCGTAACTTTCTACTTCTCCATAACCCATAAGCAGTACAGCTACTCGGTCTTGATTTCCAGATTCTGCCACTACGGTTGGTTTTTCTATTGATGCCACCATGAATTTTCCCTCCTAGAAGTAATCCTTGCAAATATTGGAGGGAATAAAAATTTAGCCCTCTACTTTTGAAACATAACACAATAACCCCCACTGGGGGATGGAGTTAAAGAAGTCTTCAGGGTTTTAGGCAAGGTTGTAGATACAAAAATCATCGATTGAGCAGAGCTACTCGCCAACTACCTAGGGCAAAGGAAAATACTTGTGTATCTCCTAGGGGGTAAGGGAACATCAAGGCGGGTAGATGTCCGGCTACAGCATTTAGGCTAAAGTCTAGGTCTGAGTAATTTAACCAAGTATCATTTTTATGCCAGTGGATAAACTCGCAAAATTCTGTATAGTTTTGGGAAGCTTGGAGCCAAATATGTTTCTGGGGAGTAAAGCCAAACTTACCTTGGCTATAGGTTCTCCACAAGCTATCAATTTCCTTGATATCTGCGGTAGGAATTTTTTTGATATCAGACGGCTTGGGGTAACCTTCTGCGGCACGACCAGAAAGTTTGAGGATGATATCCATAGTTTCTTGATCAGCTTGTTGCCAATTACCTTCAGCCAGCAAACTCTTTAGACGGGAATACTCTGTACTTACTGGCAATTCCTCTTGTATAAACATTGCTGCACCTTCCGAGATATTCTCATATATCTGTATTCAGCAAGTGTAATTGATCGAAGCTTACTTTTGGTACAGTGTTTTTACTCAAAATTTGTAAGAAGCTTATAAAAAAGTTTACAAAGCTTGGGCACGCAGGAAGGCAATGGGCAGAGTTAGCATTTTTTTTACCTTAGGGACGTAGGCACGCTTGGTAAATACGTCATAATCATTCTGTTCGATCGCCCCCAAAATACCTTGATATAGCATGAGGGCAGCCCACACGGGCAGACGAGAATCAGCACTAAGACAGCGAATCCCTTTTTCTGCTTGGGTATAAAATTTACGAGATCTATTAATCTCAAACTTCATTAATTCGCGCCACCGTTCATCTACTACACCCTTAAATAAATCTTCCTCTGTATAACCAAATAGGGCTAAATCCTCCAAGGGAAGATAAATCCTACCCCGTTGAGCATCTTCTCCTACATCTCTTAAAATGTTAGTCAGCTGGTTGGCAATTCCTAGGGCGATCGCAGCTTCTTGACTATTTATCACTACCTTGTCCCTATCCCAAGGAGCAGGGCTACTTTCGGCCTCAATCCCTAAAATATCACTAGACATTAAGCCCACGGTTCCAGCTACTCGATAACAGTAGAGTTCCAACTCCTCAAAGGTTTCGTAGCGACTCCGGTAGAGATCCATCTGCTGCCCGGCGATCATATCCCGAAACGGCTGGATATCTAGGGGAAATCTCTCTAGGGTATCTACTAAAGCCACGTCTGGATCATCAAGAGGATGACCGGCGAAGACGGACTCTAGTTGCTGTTCCCAGCGATCGAGGGTCTCTGGAGTAGTTAATTGAGCATCGGGGCCATCTACCAATTCATCGGTACGACGACACCACACATAGATTGCCCAAATTGCTTCCCGTTTAGCCTTAGGCATTAATAGGGAACCAAGGTAGAAAGTCTTA
>JANMHD010000464.1:0-3569 GCA_031374985.1 Coleofasciculaceae cyanobacterium OTE_70_metabat_329
AAGCGATCGGGGGTAGAAGTATAGCTTAAACTCGGTAATTGTCGGGAAAGCAGAGTAGTTGGTGACATAGGATTAGGGTTAAATTTTGCCCAAGAGCGATCGTGCTTTTGTAATTTAGGTGTCAGTAAATCTTAAAAAGTAGTTAAGGGCTTTACTTTTTTTAATCTAGCACAATCAACCCTAACCTATCCTGTCTCTGCTCTGTCCTGATGATTACCGAAAGCTGATCGCCGGAGCTTAGTTCTAGAATATAAGGTGAGTTTAAAATAATCATCTGTTAAAAGGAAAACTTGCTCCGCCATGATCCACACCCTGTCACCATTAACTATCCTTGAAAATGGCGATCGTCTCGATCGAGATGAATTTGAACGCTGTTGCAATCTCCGCCATGATCTGTCAACAGTCCTGAAAACATTACAGAGCAGTTTGCAACGTGGAGATAAGTTAATATGAGTATTTTTTCAGTTGGTGCGCCCCCAAAATTAGATTGCTGCGATCGTCAAGCTATTCTTGATTATTTTCAAAATGCTTGGCAACTCGAAGAAGTTCTTATGAAGACTTTGATTGAGGACAAGACTTTTTACACGAACTCTGATCCATTGCGAAATTTTCTAATTTTTTATTTAGGACATTCTGCCGTCTTTTATATCAACAAATTAATCAGTGTTGGCTTATTAACAACCCGGATCAATCCAGACTATGAAATTCTCTTTGAAGTGGGAGTTGATCCAGAAACCCCAGAGGAACTACACCAAGCCATTAGTAATATTAACTGGCCCTCAGTAGAGCAGGTCTGGGACTATCGATCGCAAGCCTACACCGCAATTACCCAGGTAATTCAACAGACTCCCCTCCCCCTACCCATTGAACAACACCATCCCCTCTGGGCTTTAATGATGGGCATCGAGCACCAACGCATCCACTTTGAAACCTCCTCCATGCTGATCCGGCAATTACCTGTGGAAAAAATCCAGCGCCCGACCGGATGGAATTATGCCCCTAGTTATGGTGCTGCGCCTGAGAATGAGATGCGACAAATTCTAGGCGGGGTGGTGCAGTTGGGGAAATCTCCAGAGGATCAGACCTACGGCTGGGATAGTGAGTATGGCGATCGCACGATCGAGGTCAAGTCGTTTTTGGCTAGTCAGTACCTAGTCACCAATGGTGAATTTCTAGAGTTTGTGGAAGCTGGAGGATATACAAATCCTGAGTATTGGCAACCCAGTGCTTGGGCATGGAAGCAAAATCACAACGTCCAGCATCCGAAATTTTGGCTACCGACTTCTCAAGGCTACCGCTACCGAGCCACCTTTGATGTCATGGATTTACCCCTAGACTGGCCTGCTGAAGTGAACTACTACGAAGCGATCGCCTTTTGTCGTTGGCATGGTTCTGACACAAGGTTAATGACAGAAGCCGAATGGAATTTAGCCCGGATTCGATCGGAATTAACTCCCAGTGATTTAGCGACTACTAATGGTGATCAACAAAATTACTTGGCAGATAACTACAACCTGAACTTACAATTTATTTCCCCCAGTCCTGTAGGCATGTTCAAGGTAACTAATAGTGAAACTGGGCTTTATGATCTCCGGGGCAATGTCTGGGAATGGATCCAAGACACTTTTAATCCTTTAGATGGGTTTCAACCCCATCCCCTTTATCCAGATCAATCCGCCCCGTTTTTTGATAATCAACACCAGATGATGCTGGGTGGTTCTTGGGCAACTAATGGTTCGATGGCTTTACCGTCTTATCGGAATTGGTTTCGACCCTATTTCTATCAGCATGTAGGCTTTAGATTGGCTCAAGATTTACACTAATTTTGCACTAATAGCTAATCATAACTAACTAACTATTCTCAACTATGCTTAACAATCAATAATTAATTTAATCTACAGTTAATTTAGGCTTAAATTATTGTCTATATTATTAACTGAACTTACTAAAATTTAGGGAATTAATCAATGCAAAATAAATCTTTAATAGTCCTAGATGATCATCATCAAGAACGCAATGATGGCAGTGAAGATGTGATACAAGGATTAACAAATAATCCCAAAAGTATTCCCTGTAGATTTTTTTATGACGATCGAGGCTCTCAATTATTTGAGAAAATTTGTGATCTTCCTGAATATTATCCCACCCGGACAGAAACATGGATATTAAACCAATATGTCGCAGAAATTGCTCAAGTCACAGGGAATTGCACCCTTGTAGAATTAGGCAGTGGCAGTTCCACTAAAACCCGAATTTTACTCGATACTTATACCAAAAATATCAGTACTGATTACATAAATTCTTGTAATATTAGCTCCTGTAAATATCTACCTATTGATATTAGTGATGGCATTCTTAAAACTAGTGTATTGCAGCTACAAACCCAATATTCTAGTCTGGAGATTTGTGGACTTCTGGGAACTTATGACCAAGCTCTAACTTATTTAAAATCTAATCTTGAAGAACCACAAATGATTTTCTTTTTGGGTAGTTCTATGGGGAATTTTAACCAACAAGAATCTGATCATTTCTTTCATCGAATATCGCAAACTCTCAAGTCTGGGGATTACTTTCTGCTGGGGGTTGATCTCCAGAAAAGTCCGGAAATTCTCGAAGCTGCCTACAATGATGACCAAGGAGTAACGGCGGATTTTAACCTAAATATGTTGGCTCATCTCAATTGGTACTTCCAAGGAAATTTTGATCTAAATTTATTCAAGCATCAGGCAATTTATAACCAAGCTGAGGCGCAAATTGAAATGTATCTCCACTGCCAACAAACTCATACTGTTTCTTTGGATATTCTGAATTTAGAAATTCCTTTTCGATCGGGAGAATCTATTCTCACAGAAATTTCTCGTAAATTCGATCTGCAAACAATTCAAGCCCAACTTCTAGCCCACAGTCTCCAACCTATAAAAGTATGGACAGACCCGAAAAATTGGTTTGCCCTAATCCTTAGCCAAGCCTAACATTTAGGCGGGTATTGAACCTACATTCCGTCTTGATAATACCAAAGAACCTCAACCAGCGGATATAATGTCAACAGTTTTGCAAACATTACAGATTGGTTTATCGAGTGGAAATAGTTAATCGGGTCGGGATTAGGGAAGATGGAGGAATTTGGGAATTTATTAATGAGCTTGCCCTAGAAGATTTTCTCTGGGATAACTTAGAGGTTTTATGGGGCTTGATTCCTTTACAAAGACAATTAAATATTAATGGTCAAATTTGTGACATTTTAGCGCTAGATAAAAACCGGGGGCTAGTAATTCTAGAACTCAAGAATACTGAAGATCGCTATATTCTCCAGCAATTAACTCGCTACTATGATGCGGTAATCCGAGCCAAGCCATTTCCAGATCAAATAGATTATTCCCAACCAATTAGATTAGTTGCCCTCAAACCCCAGTTTCACCGAGATAATCGTACAGACAGACAATACTCTAAACTCTATTTTGAATTTTGGCAGTTTGCTATTATAGAAAGTAATACAAATTTATTTTTTCAATTGATAAATGTTGATAATCAAGAAATTAAACAAGTAAAAATTCCTTACGAACTAAAAG
>JANMHD010000466.1:0-1889 GCA_031374985.1 Coleofasciculaceae cyanobacterium OTE_70_metabat_329
GGACGGTTGAGACGTTTCAGGGATTCGATCGCCTTGGGATGATCCTGCCGAGCGGGGCCACCCACTAGGGCAAACCCGGTGAGGGAAACTACTGTATCTACTGAGGAGTTTTTGGTAATGGGATCATAAAAATAGGCATCTACGGGCTTGGAGAAATCTAAACCCCCGGCAAACACGGGAACGACCCTTGCGCCCATTGCTTCAAATTCCTGCACCATGGCCACATAATGGGCATCATCTCCGGTGACAAGGTGAGTTCTTTGTAGCACTAATCCCACAGTGGGAGCTAAAGGATCCTTCAGATCAGCAGAAATATCTTTCCGAGTATCGTACCAGTTGAGATATTCCTTGACATCTTCAAACATCTGGGGAGCGAGGGGATGCCAAATGCCCATATCAGGATAGGTGACTGGCTCTTGAAAATTCATGGTTTTATCACCCTTGAAGACGTACTTATCCGCCAGCATGAGGAAGAAATTTTCTAGGTTATCGGAGGAACCGCCTAGCCAGTATTGGAAACTAAGCATAAAGTTCCGGGCATCTTGAGCCTTATCCATGGGCAGGTATTTCAGCACCTTGGGCAGGGTTTGTAGAAGTTTGAGCATTCCATCTTGGAAAGAGGAGCCGGATTTTTCCTTACGTTTTTTCATGAATTGGGCGATTGCACTCTTGCTCTGTCCCAACTGCGCCATGCTGAAGGTTCCCATTTTGTTGAGGCGCATCACTTCTGGCATGGAGGGGAATACCACCGCCACATCTAAGTTATCCCGCACAGGTTCCACGGCTGCTACAACTTTCTCTGCCAAGTCTTCAATAAAAATCAAGGAAGCAATAAAAATATTTGCATTGCCCACATCTAATTTAAAAGCTTCATAGTTTTCTGGGCTGCGGAGTTCTTCAATTAGATAGCCACTGATCTCGATCGCTAAACTGGGATGACTGGCATTAATAGAATTTACTGCCCCGGCGATCGCACTCTGGTATTGGCTTTCAAGGACTACATAGACCACCTTCAGCAAGTGACGACCATTTAGATTACTAGGACTAATATGGCGAACGGTGGGCTTGACGTGGGTAAACATAAAAGTAATTGCTCCTTAGGGTATTCATCTAACAGGAGATTTAATCCTGTAGTAGGATGGTTAATCCTCAGTCATCAGTCATGGCTGGTTGCTAATCCTGTAGTTTGGAGAGTTAGGACTAGGGTGGGGCTGCTGACTGAACATATGATTGGTTGTAACAGAAAATGACAGTATCTAAGCGATCCAGACCGAAATCTGACACAATTTGATAGATTTTTGCCAAATTTTCTTTACATTACTTAATCATATTCTGAGTAATCACTAATAAATCTCTTAATATAAGTTTATAAAAATCCCATGTTTCTAGGTTGGGGAGATCAGAAAAGCGATCGCATCTCTCCCTAGAAGTACGATCGCTCAAAATATAACTATTTAGCTGGTTTACTATTTAGATGGTTTGTTGATCAGGATCAGGATGACATAAATCAGTTTAGTGATGCTGCCGAGCAGGATGGACAGGAGAAGGGCGATCGCAATAATAATGGCTGTGGGAGATTGGCTATTGATAATTGCAGACATGGGGGATACCTCTAGATGGTTTGTGGGAGAGGTGGTGGCGATCGCTTGATTTTGGACTTGATTTTGGTTTTGCATTGTTGTTAACCTCATTTAGGTTGAATAAGCCGATAAATTTATCGTCTCAAAAAATCCTTAGAACCAAGTCAGAATAAGGTGTTAGGCTCATGTAAGATTCATGTAAGAGATGCAATCCTATGGCAAAACCAACACTTACCGCTTCATCTGTAGGACAAGAAAAAGCAAACTCAGCTTTTAAACTGCTAGGGAAAACGCAGGAGTTCATTGCTG
>JANMHD010000488.1:0-1613 GCA_031374985.1 Coleofasciculaceae cyanobacterium OTE_70_metabat_329
TCTTGCAAGGACAGCGAGAATTCTGGGATGAGGAATCTTTGCGGACTCTGCAAAGGGAGGTAGGGCAGATACGATCGATCGCCTAAGTCTCGTAGCTAAACTTGCTACACTGAAATTAACAATATTGATAATTTAGGATGAAGAATCAATAGAATAGCTTTCTATGCCTGCTAAAGATATTTACCATGATATTGTTTGTAATGCTCTGACCAAGGATGGTTGGACAATTACTGATGATCCACTGATACTTAAGATTGGTAAACGCTCTGTTTTTGTAGATTTGGGGGCTGAAAAATTGATTGCGGCTGAGCGAGATTCTGAGAAGATTGCTGTGGAAATCAAGAGTTTTCTTAGTCCTTCACCTATTAACGATCTTGAAAATGCTTGGGGGCAATTTTTTATGTATGCTAGAACGCTTCAAAAAAGAGACCCAAACCGTCTTCTTTATCTAGCTGTCAGTCGTAACACTTTTGAAGATCTGTTCCAAGAGGAAGCTGGAAAACTTCTTTTGGAAGAACCGGGTTTCCGAATTGTAGTTTTTGATGTAAAAAGTGAGGAGATAGTTCAATGGCAACCACAAATAAAACCTTAAATGAAACTTTAGACCAATGGCGGGAGATATTAGAAAAGATTCTGCAATATTATGCTGATCTTCCCTATCGTTATGGTGATGTGATTACCTATGTTATTGTTGGTAGAGATCGCAACCATTTTATGTTAATTAATGAGGGTTGGGAAGGTGAGCGGCGAGTGCATGGTTGTATTGTTCATGCAGAAATTCGGAATAATAAAATCTGGATTCACTATGATGGGATTGAGGATGGGATTACTCAAGAGCTTGTGGCGACGGGAGTTCCTAAGGATCACATTGTTTTGGCTTTTCATCCTCCTCAGGTGAGAGAATATACGGGTTATGCTTTGGTGTAGCATTAAATTGATAGTGAGGTTGCTACGGATGAATGAAGCACGGATTGCTCTATACCTAGACCTGATTCAGAGGCTCCTTAGCTGTTCTGGTGGGGAACAATGGGCTATTTTGCAAGGACAGCGAGAATTCTGGGATGAGGAATCTTTGCGGACTCTGCAAAGGGTGGCAGGGTAGATACGATCGATCGCCTAAGTCTTTCATAGCTGGGCTTGCTACACTGAGGGTGAACAATAGGAGAAATAGTTGAGGGCAAAATATGAAAAATCGTAGTTTTACAGTTTTTGTGTATAGAGAAGAGGATATGTATGTTGCTGAATGTCCTGAAGTAGGTACTGTCGATCAGGGAAAAACGATCGAAGAGGCGATCGCTGGTTTACGAGAAGCAACAAGGCTTTATTTAGAAGAATTTCCTTAATTTATGAAGACTGATAGTCTGTTTTATACAATTTTTCAAGAACTGCCGTTTGTCTTCTTTGCTCTCCTCGATGTGCCGGAATCTGCCGCCAGTCAATATCAATTTACTTCTCAAGAACTCAAGCAATTAGCCCTCCGTTTGGATGGGTTATTTTTACCCCTTGAGCCAAATCCAGAACTGCCTTTTTATATTGTGGAGGTGCAATTTCAGCCAGACCCACAACTTTACGATCGCCTCTTCTCAGAACTCCTGCTCTATATCCGGCAATAC
>JANMHD010000489.1:0-7144 GCA_031374985.1 Coleofasciculaceae cyanobacterium OTE_70_metabat_329
TACTTTGCAAATTTCTCCTTTATCATTAATAATCAACATGGCATCTAAAGCAGCAATAAATAAATGTTCAGCTCGTTGCTTTGCTTCTTCCATTGCTAGTACTTCTGGTAGACTAGTCCACCCAGCGATCGCAATCCCTAAGAATGCCACAATTAGTAATAGGACTAAAAATAAATCATTAAAATTTTCACCGTCATTAGCTTTAGCCTTTAGTAAATTATGGGCTAACCAACCAAGGCTTGTACTACCACATACCAAAATGATAATAGTGATAGTCTGGACGATCATAAAATCGAAGGATTTAAGCGGAGTTGTATGCCGGTAAAATTTTTTCCATCCCTGCACTTGGAAAAATGCAAAAGGTGATCTTCTGATCAGCGCATCAGCACTTAGCACCAAAACTGGCAGGATCAAGCCAATAAGTAGATCTAGCCAACTCCACGCAATTCCCCCCACTACTAACGCCACCGACTCGATCACTAAAAATAGCAGAGCCCAGCAGGGATACAACACCTCTGGGCGATCGCGTTTCAGCCATAGCCCTAAATGAACTGCCATCATACTCGATAGATAGCTAACCCCGCCTACCATTACCACTCGTGAGACATCGCCCCATAATAGAAAGATCAAACTCATGATTAAGGTAGCAACTAAGCTATGACCGATGACGCTACGGTTGGTGAAAAGGGTAAATAGGGGTGAGAGATGCCGATCGAGGGCAAGTTGGTAAAGCACTCTAGGAGAATTGGATACTGCTGTAGCTGAACTTAGTAAACAACCCGCCGCCACCAAAAAAGTAATTAAAATAGATGTTGCACCACCCCAAAAGGGTTTTGCTGCTGATAATAGATGCAAAAATGTATTTTCTCCGGCTTGAGGGTCCGTGGAGAGTCTGGCTAAAACCCAAGAGCCGCCTACATAGACGATCGGCATCAAAATCGCCATATACTGCAAACATTTCAGCGTTAGATCAGGGCGACGACTCTCTGTAACAAAAGACGAAGCAATTTCGCCGCCATAAACCGCATAGACGGCAACAAAGAACCACTTTACCCAGAGAATAAAGGATGGAGCTGCAACTCCGGCGGCGGGGAGAAGTCCCGGACTCTCTGGGGCGAAGGATAGCCAACCAAGACCCCACACACAAAAAGCAATTAGCAAACTCACCGCTGGTACAATAAAAAATGCTTGAAAGATGGCTAGCGATCGGATGCCACTAAAAGCCACGATGTAGGGCAGGATCACAAAAGCAACTCTCAAAAATCCATCAGGGCTTTGCAGATTAAATCCTAGCAAAATAGATTTGATCAAATCAGCCAAAATAATGGCGTTAATAGCTGGCACTGAGGCCCAGCCTACCCAATAGCTGATCGCCCCAAATTTAGCAATTAAAGGATAATCTGCCAGCAACCGTGCCCCATAGTTGGGCGTACCCCCAGACATATCTTGCCATTGCATACCTAAACGCTTAACTTGAAGATTAAGCAGTACAGAAGCGATTACACAAGGAATCCAGACCCAGATTGCTTGTTCCCCCAATTCAATATGCATCGCAGGGGCTACGCCAAACCAAAGTAAGAGTCCTGTGGAGCCAAATCCCCACGTTTCAAAAGTGCTAAGGTTCTGAGGTAATTGCGATCGTGATTTCTGGGCGGCGATCGTTGAAAGCTCAGGAATATTTGAGGCGGGGGTTTCGGGTATGGAAGTGTTCATGAAAATTGTTGCAGCTATCCAGAATACCTAACAATCCCATAGTATTGATATATTTTCAACTTGTCACAAAAGTTATACCCTGCTTATAGCATGTGCCATAACAAAATCCTAAATAATTTCCACTATCGACCGCAGGTGAAATCATTTACCAGAAGCAATAACAAATTAAAGAGGCAGATTGCGCACTCTCCAGCCCGATTCTCGACCAATTTTGCCAACTTTGACAAATTCAAAATTTGCCCAGATAAATACTTCCCCGTGGGGATTAGAGCCAGTTAATTCCCGCACATTGCTACTAGAAATAATCCATTGGTGGTCTACGGCATCTTCTAGGGCGTGGTAGTTGTGGAGGATATCTCGCCTAGGGGTAGTAGCTTGGGTAATTGCTCTGATCAGTTCCCCTAGAGGATTTTCTTTATTCGGAGAGGTGTTGGAGTTATGGACGGGATTATTTGTAGGGACGATCGCTGTACTCACTACCTTAGGTTCTGGGAGTTCTGGAGGTTCTAGGGGCAGGGGTCTAACTTCAGGAACTTTCTGAAATTCCTCTAAAGTTTTACCCGATGCCAAATGGGTGTGTAGCTCGTACATCAAGGTCATCTGGGCTTGGGAAAATTTCCCCCGTTCCGGGACTAGGTTGAGAGTTTTAGCCAGATCAGAAACTGCTCGCCGGGAAGACAGACCGAAGATTATGCGGAGGTCATCGATCGAATAAGGCATAAGGTTTAGTCCATTTTAACTTTTCGCCTAATTTATCCTCTAATCTATTATTCAATTGTGTCTAAATCATAATCCATTACTCCCACATTTTTTCTATGAATATTGCCCGTTGGTTAGCCCGCAGAGAAATAGATTGGAGACGGTTAGATGCCCTGCTCCAGCAAGTAGAAAAACGGGGATTAAAATCCCTAGGAGCCACAGAAATAAAAGAATTGGCAAGCCTCTATCGATCGGTCTCTGGAGATTTGGCACGGGCAAAAACTAACCAATTGGGACAGCAACTTACTCAAGATTTACAAACTCTTACCTCCCGTAGCTATAGCCAAATTTATCAAGGAGCAAAACATCAGGAATGGCGATCGGCTTGGCAGTTCATCCAGTGGGGATTACCAGCCGTAATTCAACGCAACTTCTGGTATGTATTTTTAGCGACTAGTTTATTGATTGGGGGAGCAATAACATCTTGGTGGTATGCCGGACGGGATCCGGTTTATCTGGCCTTGGTTGTTCCAGAAAATTTGCTGAAGCTAGTGCGAGATTAGGGCAAGCTGTGGATGGGTTCCATGGTGGGGGTAGAGCCATTAGCTTCTAAGGATATTATGATGAATAATTTATCTGTGTCCTTTGGAGCGATCGGTGGGGGAATCACTGCGGGAATTTATACTACTTTTCTCTTGGTTTCTAATGGGATTAGCATTGGAGCGATCGCAAATTTAGTCGCTCAGCACAACTTAGCAATTCCCTTTTGGGCTTTTGTATTTCCCCACGGAGCCTTAGAATTACCAGCCATTTTCTTTGCTGGGGGAGCAGGTTTATTAATTGCTAGGGCGATACTTTTTCCGGGTCACTATAACCGGATCAATGCTTTGAAATATTATGGCTCTCAAGCGGCACAGCTAACTTTTGCTGTCGTGCCGATGTTAGTTGCTGCCGGGATTATTGAGGCTTTCATTTCTCCTCAGCCCTTTATTCCTGATCTGGTGAAGTATGCGATCGGGGTTAGCCTGTTTACTCTGTTAGTCAGCTATTGTCGACGGACTCAAGACGGCCATACCTGATTAGCACTTACAAAATTGTAAACAATAATTTACAAAACTTTACAAAAAGATACAAAGTTACAAAGTTATAGTATGATGACAACAGTTACTAGTTGTCCTAATTCTACTTACCGGTTGAGCTAGAAATAACCATGTGATTTTTTTATTCACCTTATAACAGAGTCCCTAACGATGCTTTATACGATCGAATCTGCCCAGTCAATTTTTCCTAGTACCCAGATTGCTAGTGTAGTTCCCGATACCGTTTCTGCCTTTGATAAACTCAATGCTGAAGATCAATTAGCCTTAATTTGGTTCGCCTATACAGAAATGGGTAAAACCATCACCGTAGCAGCCCTCGGAGCTGCTAATATGATCCTCGCTCAAGGGATTTTAGAACTAATCAAACAAATGCCCCCAGAGGCACAAACCCAAGTAATGTATGACTTGGCAAACCGGGCTGATACCCCCATCTGTCGCTCCTATGCTTCCTTTACTATGAACATCAAGCTAGGCTTCTGGTATCAACTAGGGGAATGGATGGATAAAGGTTTAGTTGCGCCGATTCCTCCCGGATATTTACTTTCTGATAAGGGTCAAGAAGTTCTCAAAGCTATTCAAGCTGCTGATGCTGGTCAACAAATCACCATTCTGCGGAATACCGTGATCAACATGGGCTTTGATCCTAATGCTCCCGGTAGCTACACCAAACAACAAGACCCCATTGTCGCTCCCACAGCGATCGCTTCCCGTACCAAAGTCAAAATTGAAGGTGTCACCAACTCCACCGTTCTGGATTACATCAATAATATGAACGCCAATGACTTTGAGGCAGCAAGTGGTTTATTTACCTCTGAGGGAGCTTTGCAACCTCCTTTCCAAAGACCAATTATTGGCACAGAAGCTATTCTTGCCTACATGCGAGAAGAATGCAGAGATCTAAAAATGATCCCAGAACGAGGTGTAGTAGAATCCCCCGAAGAAGGTTACACCCCTGTTAAGGTTACTGGTACCGTCCAAAGTCCTTGGTTTGGGGCAAGTGTGGGGATGAATATTTCTTGGCGCTTTGTGCTAGATCCCCAAGGAAAGATTTTCTTTGTAGCGATCGACCTTTTGGCATCCCCTAAGGAACTACTCAACTTAGTACGGAAGTAGTCCAGGGCTAATTGGTGCCACGACTATAATAGAAATAGCGAAAGAATTAGGGATGAGGCTTTGCCTTGTCCCTAAAAATATAGAAATTATTTACAGCTATGCTTAGTCGCAGAATTCTTCAATCCCTATCCGGGATAACTTTGACAATGATCGTGAGTGGCTGCAATTTTTTGCCCAGAAATCAAGCCGGAGCGCAATCTACCCCCAGTAGTAATCCGCAAGCAAGTCTAACGGCTGTGAATGTAGCGATCGCTCGCCCCGAAGCACTCAAAGCACCCCAAGAATTTGTTGGCACGACTAAACCCGTCAAGGAAGTTTCCCTCCGGGCGCAGGTGGAGGGCAGAATTTTGAATCTCAATGCTAAGGTGGGGGATGTGGTGACTCAAGGGCAGATATTGGCACAGCTAGATGATGCGATCCTGCTTACTAATGTGATCCAAGCTGAGGCCCAAGTGGCAGCCCTCGAAGCTGAGGTATCTAGAGCCAGAACTCAGGTCAGCACTGCTCGCGCCCAAGCAGAACAAACCCGACTCCAATTAGAGCAAGCCCAACGGGATAGCGATCGCTTCTCTGACCTAGCCAGAAATGGGGCAATTTCCCAACAACAAGCCGAACTTTCTCAGACTTCTAGGAGTACCCAACAACAATTACTCAATGCAGCGATCGCCCGAATTGGCACAGAAGAAGAAAACGTCGCTGCGGCGATCCGGCGGGTAGAAGCACAACAAGCTCTAGTTGCTCAAACAAGGGAACGTCAATCTTTGACTTTGATTGCTTCGCCTCTAGATGGAGTGGTGTTGGAGCGTACTAATGAACCGGGAAATGTGGTGCAGTCGGGGGGGGAGGAGATGAAATTGGGGGATTTTAGCTCGGTCAAGGTGGTGACGCTGATCTCAGAATTAGAACTATCTCAAGTACAGTTGGGGCGATCAACTCAAGTTCGTCTTGATGCTTTTCCGAACCAAAATTTTACGGGTCAAGTCAGCAGCATTTCTCCTACAGCAGATCCTATCTCTCGGCAGATTCCCATCGAAATTACGGTTCCTAATGCTAGCCGCCGTATTACTGGGGGGCTTTTGGCACGAGTGAGTGTTAGTGATGCCCGCGCTCCACGGATAGTGATTCCCCAGAGTGCTATTCCAGAGTTGAGCGATCGACGGGTTGGTAGTAGTCCTAGTGGTAGTCCCAACCTTAGTCGCCCCTCGCCGACTAATAGTAATAGTCCTAGTCCCAGTGCTAGTCCCACTTCTGGAGCTAGAGCTAATCCGGGGAACAACTCTAGTGGCAATCCTAATGCTGACGCTAACCGTTCTTCAAGTAATCCCGCCAGTAGCCCAACTCCAAGGGAAGTAACCTTATTTGTTTTAGTCGGGGAAGGGCAAGAGGCAAAAGTTCAGACCAGAAAAGTGAGGATTGGCAGCCGGGCTGATGGCAAGGTAGAAATTATTTCTGGTTTAAGCGCTGGGGAAAAATATATAGTCCGCAGTACGAAACCTCTCAAAGATGGGGAAAGTGTCAGACTAAGTGGTATCTCTGAAAAATAAGTCTTCAGGTTAATAGCTGGTCAGCAATTTAACCAAAACTTGTTTTATGAAAGAGCCTAACCTCGATCGATAAACTAACGATAGAAGACCATATTGTTAGTAAAACTTATATAACTAGAGTGGAGGGAGAGAATAACCGCCTACGTCATTATTTAGCTCGTTTACACCGTAAAACTTTGTGTTATTCCAAGTCTGTAAAAATGCTAGCTCATTCAATTAGACTGTTAATTCATTACCTTAAGTTTGGTGATGTTCCAGTTCCTTCTTAGTTCATACCCCTATTATGCAATGCCAAAAATCGTTTTCTTCATCAATTGGTTGAATAAGATGCAAGTTATCTAGCTGCCCCCTTGCCTCATTTAGCTCAGTCTTCGTAATTTCGGCACTTTCTCCAATTCCTTCAACCAACTCCCACAAAATATGCACCGGAGCAAAAAGCCCCAACAACATAGCCACCCGTTGCGAAGTAGCGCTCAGATCATCCCAACTTAGGCGGATCGCCGCTTCCACTCCCCTATAGCCGTATAACCTATGCTTACGTTCTCTTGAGATAGCCGCATCTGCTAAATGTAATTTTTCCTGTACCTCAGCAAAGGTGAGAAACCGATTTTTAGCTAAATATTCCCCCACCAACTCGATTCCCAAGGGTAGATATCCCAGCGTTTGGCAAATCTGCTGCACCGTTGCCAGTTCCTTGTCTACCTTTCCTACTCCAACAATTTTCCTAAAAAGTTCCAGCGCTTCCCCCTCTGGTAGCACTTCCAACGTTACCGACTCAAACCCCAGATTCAAGCTCCGTTCTCGTGTCGTTACTAATACCTGTACCCGTGAATCCAAAGGCATAGCCACTTCTGGCATACTTTCTGCATTTGTTACGTCATCCAAAATCACCAACATCTTCCCCAAAACTGGCAACCAATTCTGCTAATACCACGCCGCTTGTGCCTCAATACTGGCAGCCTGCATCGACTGCGA
>JANMHD010000502.1:0-5335 GCA_031374985.1 Coleofasciculaceae cyanobacterium OTE_70_metabat_329
GCTTGCAACATTGCCCGTCGCTCCATACTCATGGTGTCAGGCATAGTCAAAATTAGTTTGTAACCCTTGGCTGCGGCAGTCATGGCTAGGGCTATACCTGTGTTTCCAGAGGTGGGTTCCACCAAGATAGTTTTGCCCGGAGTGATCAAACCCGCAGCCTCAGCCACAGCAATCATGTTTGCCCCGATCCGGTCTTTAACAGAAGCAGAAGGGTTCATCCCTTCTAGTTTGACAATAATTTGAGCATGGCAACCTTCAGCTTGGGGAATTCGATTAAGTTGTACTAGGGGAGTCCGACCAATTAATTCTGTAATATTCTGCGCTATTCGCATGGGATTTCCTTATAGTTTATTGACAATAACGTATTCTTTGAAGGGGCAGTTGTTACCACCCACTTATAAGCCTATTTCTGGTAAACATCTCAAAAATTATGATGTATCCTAAGGGTTTATAAAAACTGCTGTAACTAGATGTAATACATAATATCTAACTGTTTTCTAGCATCTCGTTTTTCTAATAAATCCTTAATGGTATATTTTTGCAGAACCCCATTAGCAGTAGTATGTACTTCCTGCCAAATTTCCCCAATGACGGCCATTTCTAGATTCGTCGGGCAGGCATCCTTGGCATCTGGGCGAGAATCGGCTCCTTCTAGACAGTTGATCACATCAAGGAGAGAAATTTGCCGTGGCTCTCTAGCCAAAAGATAACCTCCCTTTGCTCCTCGTTGACTTTTGACTAAATCTCCCCGCCGGAGAGTTGCTAAAAGCTGTTCTAAGTAGCGATCGGGAATATCTTGGATAGCGGCAATTTGCCGAATTTGCATAGTTTCTCCAGCATGATAAATGGCGGCTAGTTCTATCAGAGCAAGGAGGGCATAGGAAGTTTTGCAGGATAATTCCATAGAATAAGCTAGTATCGATTTACAGATCGGTGATAATTCTGATTATACTACGGTTATCCCCTAGGGTTTAGTGAAAATCTAGGAACTAAGCATCGCTAATAGAGCTGTACCGTAGGCTGCTTCTGGGTAGAGAGATTTAGTAACCGGAATCTGTAACTGGCGACTTCTGATTTTTGTCCAAGCAGAATTATCTGCCCCGCCCCCACTGGTATAAACGCAGGTGACGGGGGTAGCTCCTAGCTGAGTTAATAATTCATATCCCTTCGCTTCAATTCTGGCTATGCTTTCTAGAAGTCCGTGGAGAAATTCAACTTTATTGTCAGGAATAGGAGTGATTTTAGGTAATAAATTAGGGTCATTATAGGGAAAACGATCGCCCGGTTTAAGTAAAGGATAATAGTCTAAATCACTTTCAAGATCGGGGTTTATTTCTTGGCTAAGATTTTTTAATTCCTCAGAGCTAAAATATTTTTTTAGGACTGCTCCCCCTGTGTTGGAAGCACCTCCCACTAACCATAAATCTCCTAGACGATGACTATAAATTCCATACCTTGTATCTTCTACTGGATGATGACTTAATAGCTTTATCACTAAGGTAGAACCTAAGGAGGTAACTGCCTCCCCAACAGACTTTGCGCCACTGGCCAGAAAAGCAGCAATACTATCAGTGGTTCCAGTACAAATTTGACAATCTTTAGGTATGCGGAAGTGGGTGCTAAAATCTTGGGCTATCTTGCCAACGATCGTTCCGGGGGCAAGAACTTGCGGTAAATTAACTCGATATCTCTCTTTTGAGAGCAAATCTAATAACCATTGGGGATAGCATAAATTCACTACATCATAGCCAAGTTTCAAAGCATTATGATAATCACTAATGCCGATTTTTCGATGAAATAAATAACCCAACCAATCAGCTTGATGGAGAAGATAATACGTTGGATCGTCATCATCTAGGTAGTTCCGGAACAGCCAAAGAAGTTTTGCCAAGCTAGAAGTAGCACTAATTACCGGATGATTTTCTGGAGCTTGCTGACGAATGTGGGGTACAATTTCTTTGGCTCGATCGTCATTATAAAGAAGGATAGTTGATCTGTGGCCTCCTTGATCATTGCATAAGAAAACTGTAGAAGAAGTTCCATTAATGCTAATTCTAGTAATCTGTCGTCGGATATCTTCAGGAATTTGTTTAATTAAAATAAATAAGCTTTTGCTCCAGATACTAGTTAAGCTACCTGCCGGAATATTAGCAGGAAAAACTACATTAGTCTCGGCAATAATCTGGCGCTGAGCATTGATAGCGATCGCCCTTGCGCCTGATGTACCAAAATCAATTCCTAAAGCTACACTCATAAATTTATTAGCTACCTTATTTAGAGGATGTTTGAGCAAGAGGGTAGGGTGGGCAATGCCCACCTTAGTTAGAAAATTTATTTTTTATTTGATGATCTATAATTACACCCGCAGAAATTCCAGCGATCGCTGCCACGATCAAGCCTAATTTATGGGGTAATCCATAGGCTAATAAAGAAACAATCCCCGCTACTAGGGCTGTAGTAATCAGGGCGAGATTTTTTTTCAAGTAAGGAATTATCATGCCAATAAAAGTAGCAGACATGGCAAAATCTAAACCCCAATTTGCTGCATTAGGAATTAAGTTGCCAATAGTTAATCCGAGAAAAGTACAAAAACTCCAGTTACCATACATGATCAAAGCAGCTCCCAAATAATACCAATGCTTGTAGGGAGAATTATCTAAGGCATTGTAACGATTAATCACCACCATAAAGGCTTCATCCGTAAGTAAAAAACCGAGAGGAATTTTCCATTTTTGGGGCAAGTTTTGCACGTGGGGAACTAAGGTGACAGAGTAGAGGAGATGGCGTAAGTTCACCACAAAAGTAGTTAAAATAATTACTGGTAAAACTGTACCCCCAGCCACTAAACCCAGGGCTACAAATTGCGATGAACCAGCAAACACAAAAGCCGACATCCCCAAAGCTCCCCAAAAGCTGACTCCACTCCCCGCAGCTAAGGTTCCAAAGATAATTCCAAAGGGAATAGCTCCCACAAGTAAGGGAAAAATATCCCTAGCTCCTGCTAAAAATTCTGCCGATTTAGAAAATGTATGATTATAACTGGTCGCCATTTAGAAACTAGTTTAAATTTCCTTTTAAATTTTCTGAGCAAGAACAGCGTAGAAAGGATCCCCAGCGCCGAGCCATTGGCGTAAACCCGATCGCTTAACTATCACCTCCGGCTCCTGAAAACCGGGAACCCCCCGGAAGTAAATTTTGACTAATTTCACCCGATCGTCCTCTGTGCCATCCCGCCAAGCAGCGATCGCCTTTTGATAAAACATCCGGTTAGAAAAACTAAAAATTGCCACACCCCCCGGCTTGAGAACCCGATAAATTTCTGCAAAAATTGCCTCTGGATGCTGGAGATACTGCACTGAAACACAATTAATTACAGCATCAAAATCCTCATCAGCTAAGGGTAACTTTTGGTTCTGGTTTAAGTTCTGGACAAAATAATGATTGAGCCGGGGATTTTTTGCCAACTCTGCTGCATTTAAACCATGCCCTTCCACATGGGCAAATTCCATTTCTGCTGGCAGGTGAGATACCCAACTACTCATCATGTCAAAAACCCGACTGTGGGCCTGGAGACGCTGCCGGTATAGCTGAGTTAGTTGCTCAATAAAACCCTCATCTACATGGGTGACAAAGCGGGGTTGGGCATAAAATAATAGATCATCACTATCATCTAATTTAATGCGCTGGGATGGTGGCAATAGCATAGTAGTTGTAAGGGGTGCTGATTTTATTTAGTTATACCGGGTCTAGCACCATAGAGCCAAGAGGAATAGAACACTGAAATCTAGTAATCTCAGGAGATTCGGCCGCCACTATTTCGATTTTGCTAGCCATTACTTCCATAAGAGTTTGATCTAGGAGGAAGTTTAAGCCGGGGGAAAGTTTCTCAGAAATATTTTCTGCTGGAGTATTGAGTAAGTTTAAAGGTTCTACCCACTCTTGAGGATCGTAATCAACATCAATCCAAAGGATAACTGGGTTAGAGTCCAGAGGACTCGCTACGGAGACCCGAATGCCTCCCAGTTGCATTTTCAAAATGGATCGATCGATCAAATTCACCAATACTTGCCGGAGTCGCCTAGGTTCTGTCATCACAAAAATTGTCTCTGGAGGCGGAGATATGTGGAGCCGGAGACTGCGGTTAGCTGCTTGTAAATGAGTTAAATTGTGAACTTCTTCGAGGAGATGACGCAAATTAATTGGCTGTAGCTCTAGGCTGGCTGTCCCGTGTTCGGCCTTGGCAACGGCGATTACTTCATCTAGGAGCTTGACTAATTTCAAGGCTGAGTTATTGGCTTCTACCAAAAATTCTCGCTCCTCTTCTGGATTTTCACATAGATCAGAAATAATTAGTTGATGTAAACCAATCAAGCTACTCAGGGGCGATCGCAATTCGTGGGAGGCTCTAGCTAGGAAACCCGCCTTGAACATACTCATCTCCTGAGCCATGTAATACGCCAACTCCATTTGCTTGAGTTTTTCCTGTAAAGCTGCTAAATCATCCTTGGGAGTTTCAGGAAGAAATGAGTCAGGAGATGAATCAGGAGATGGGCTAGAAGGAGATGCTATAGCGATCGCCGATTTTTCCCCTAAAGAATATTCAGGCTGAGGGATTTGTGGCACAACTTCTGAATTTCTGTCTGAATTTTTAGCAGGAGGTAACTCTTGGACATGAGGGGGGGCGGGGAAACGAGGGCGGTTTCTGGGTTTATTTTCTTCTAGGAGCTTATTCCCAAAAAAACCTAATACGGCTCCTGCAATCAGATAGGCTATTTCTATACCGAACATACTCTTTGCGGTGAAGGCTTAATTTTCTCAAGCATAACGGTTTTTTGCTATTCATTATCAGAACTTTCCCTAGCTTTAGACCCGTCTTTAGACTCGCCGGAGAATATCTGTCCCGTGGGTATCAGTTCCACAGGTGTTTAAAAGACGATAAAGATCACTAAGATGTCTTACCTGTTGCGATTGCTTGGGGCTGGCAACCCAAGGAAAAGGATTATTATAAGCGTAGTAAGTTTCAACTCCATCAATACCTAGCTGCACGGCGGCGGTAATTAAGTCCTCAGCAGATTGGCGATAGCGGACAGGATGGGCTAGAACGGCTAACCCTCCTGCCTGTTGGATAGCCCCAATAACCAGGGCAGCTTGGGCTTGATCATCATTGAGAGTTTTACTTTGGAGGTAGGGAATAATGGCGGGGCGATCGGGCTGGAAACCATAGCCCAGAATATGTACTTCTGTCCCTAGGAGTCTTGAGGTAATTTCTACTCCTGTCCATAGGTGGGGTAGTCCCCCAGAACTGGGTTGACCATCAAGCCATTGTTGAGCGATC
>JANMHD010000525.1:0-3368 GCA_031374985.1 Coleofasciculaceae cyanobacterium OTE_70_metabat_329
AAGACTGGTTATCTCCAGTGTTATTATGGCGGGGGTTGATGACTGCAACTACAAAAAAATATATAAAACTAACTTATGGATACTGATAATATTACAGCTGCGGTTAAAAGTCTCTACGATACTTACCCTTTCCCCCCAGAACCCTTGCTGGATGAACCCCCACCGGGCTACAACTGGCGATGGAATTGGTTGGCAGCCTATAACTTTTGTACTGGCAGAAAGCCCGATCGCAAAGATATTCGTATTCTTGATGCTGGTTGTGGTACTGGAGTTGGCACAGAATATTTAGTCCATCTTAATCCCTTAGCACAAGTTACTGGGATTGATATTAGTTCGGGAACTTTGCAGGTAGCACAAGAAAGATGTCGCAGGTCTAAGGCTGACCGGGTGGAGTTTAAGCAACTTAGTCTTTATGATGTGGGGCAGTTGCCGGGGGAATTTGACCTTATAAATTGTGTGGGAGTTTTGCACCATCTGGAGGATCCCCTACGGGCAATTCAAAACTTGGCCTTGAAACTAGCTCCCGGTGGTTTATTGCATGTGTTTGTCTATGGAGAATTAGGACGCTGGGAAATTAGTTTGATGCAACAGGCGATCGCTCTCATTCAAGGAAATCACAAGGGAGATTATAAGGATGGAGTAAATGTAGGCAGAAAAATCTTTGCTTCTCTGCCCGCCAATAACCGATTGTTAAAACGGGAAAAAGAACGTTGGGCATTAGAAAATCATCGGGATGAATCCTTTGCAGATATGTATGTGCATCCCCAAGAAATTGATTATAATATCCATTCTCTTCAGGAATTGATAGATGCTTCTGGATTAGAATTTATGGGTTTTTCTAATCCTCAATTTTGGCAGCTAGAAAGATTATTAGGTCAGGATGCAGAGTTACTCGATCGTACCAAGCATTTAGATGTATGGGAAATTTATCGCCTCATTGAACTTTTAGACCCAGAAGTAACCCATTATGAATTTTTTCTCAGCCGTCCGCCCTTAGAAATTATAAACTGGTCAGAGGATGGGGAACTGCGATCGGCTATCCCTGAGCGTAATCCTTGCCTTAGTGGTTGGGAAGATGGCAATTCAGTTTTTAACTATGATTATCAAGTTGTCCGCTTGACCCCAGAGGAGGCAACTTTGCTAAGAGCTTGTGATGGGGTAAGAAGTTTAGGAGAAATTTTAGATGAATTAAGTTTAGATTTGACAGTGGGGCGATCGCTCTTCCAGCAACAATTAATTATTCTCGATCCTAGAAATTAACCCTATCCTATACTGCAACCGGAGGATGAAAAGTAGCGCAGCCATTGCTACTCCCAAAAGTTGCCCCGTCCATAGACCCACGCCACCCCAGCCTAGGGAAAATCCCATGATGTAGCCAGTGGTAATCCCCACTCCCCAAAAACTACCTAGACTGAGCAATACAGGGAGGCGGGTATCTTGCAAACCCCTTAAGGCTCCAGCAGCGGCTGTTTGTACCCCATCAAGAATTTGGGAGAGGGCAGCGATCGCTAACATAGGCAAAACCAAAGCCATTACCGGGGCATTAACGGGATTATAAATATCTAGATAGAGAGAAATTATTTGGGAGGGGAATAGCAAGAGAGCGATCGCCATAATCACCATAAACCCTCCCCCCAGAGCCATGCTGACATAGGCTGATCTCTTGATGCCCACGAGATCTGCTAAACCCTGCAATTGTCCTACCCGAATCGTAGTGGCAAAGGACATGCCCAAGGGAATCATAAAAATAATGGCAATGGTTTGAAAGACAATCTGGTGAGCAGCTAAGACTTCCGTTCCCAAAGCTCCCATCATGTAGGTAGTGATGGTAAACAGCCCAATTTCTAGGGCAAAGGAAGCTGAGATGGGAACACCAATCCATAGCAACTCACCCATCACCTCTGGGGCGGCATGATGGAGATTTTCAAAAAATTGGTAAATCCTTAGTGGCGCATTTCGGTTGATATAAATTAATAAGCAAGCTATCATAAACCATTGGGCTAAGGCACTCGCTGCACCAATCCCGGCTAACCCCAAATTAGGAAACCCAAACTTGCCAAACCCTAGGGCATAGTTGCCGATCGCATTAAAAATTGTGCCACCAAGGACGATCGCCATGATCGATCGAGGCTGAGATAGGGAAGAGATGACACTTTTGAGCAAAGCAAATAATAGTGCCGGGAAAAATCCCCAGAGAATGGTATCTAAGTAAGTTTTTGCGATCGCTACTACTGCTGCTGACTGCCCCAAGTGGATCATCAACAGATCAAAATGTTTGAGTAAAAACATCATCGGCAGGCTAATTATGAGACAAAGCCACATACCCTGCTGGGTCAATTGTTGAATTCTATCTCGATTTCCTACTCCGTAAGCTGTTGCTACCAAGGGACTAGCTCCCAGCATAATTCCTGAGATGGTAATCACTAAACTACCAAACGTAGTTGCCGCTAATCCCCCCGCTGCTAAAGTTTCTTGACCCAACCAACCCATCATCACAATATCTACAAACCCGGTAGCAGCTTGAGCAACTTGAGCGCTGGCAAGGGGTATGGCCAGGTGTAAGAGTTCTTTTGCCTCTGCATAGACAGGGGATTTAATAGATAGTTTCATGCTTAAATATTAACAAATATTGTTAAATGGCAATCTCAGCAATTGTTTCTAGAGAGGGTTGAACTTCATAGGCTTGCTGATGCTCACCTCGATCTCCCCCCAGCCGATCGCAACGAGCAGCAAAACTACAGCCTATACAAAATCCTACCGTGGAACTAACTTGAGGAAATTTCCTGCCTTGGGATTGGTACTGGTCTAGGTAGCTATCTAAATCTGTAAGGAGATCAGTTAATTCCTGTTGGATCTGCTGATGGAAGGCTTGATTATAGGTAATAGTCACTTTCTGAGGCGGGATATTTCTAACAAACCAGTAGGTCATAGTAATTTGCTCTGGAGTATAATTACCAGTTTCTGCCAACAGGTAGAGGTAGAGCTTAGTCTGCCATTGTTGAGCTAGGAATTGGGAATTTTGGGGTTTGTGGTAGGTTTTCCAGTCGATGATCTGGGCTGTGGCAGGAGTGGCAATAAATAAATCGTAAATAACAGTAAATAGATAGCCTTGAGATTCCCAAGATAGGGGATATTCGGCCGATCGCCAAGTTTGGGGTTGGGGTTGAAATAGCTCTGGGGCGGCGCTCAACAGGGCGGCGATCGCCTTTTTCATCTCTCCATCGGTGGCAATTAACGGCTCCACTGGTAAACCTAATTCTCGCTGTTGCATGATCAAATGAAAATTACTGCCCCACGTGAGGCGCTCCTGCTCTAGGGGGTGTAGGGGTGGTTGCAGTTGTTCTAGATAGATATATTGAAACCTGCGG
>JANMHD010000539.1:0-2128 GCA_031374985.1 Coleofasciculaceae cyanobacterium OTE_70_metabat_329
GGGATTTATTAATAGAAAAATAGCTATAATCATGACCCTTAAAGAACTTCAACCACAACTACTCGCCCTAACTCCAGAAGAGAAATCCCAAGCCATCCAGCTACTAGCCCAGAGCTTAAGTAATACATGGCAGGGAATTGAGAAAAACCCCAAAGTTATGGGTGGTGACGCTTGTATCCGTCAGACCCGTATTCCAGTTTGGCTTCTAGTTAGCCTCCGTAGCCAAGGAGCAAGCGAAGCATATATCCTAGAAGATTATCCAACCCTATCCGCCGCAGATTTAGTAAATGTGTGGCTCTATGCCGAAACCCATATAGAGGAAATTGAAGCAGCCATTAAAAGACAAGAGGCAGCTTAATATGGCGCACCTCTATGCAGATGAACAGTTCCCACGAGTTGTTGTAGAACTCCTACGTAATCTAGATCATGATGTTTTAACCGTACAAGCAGCAGGAAAAGCTAATCAAAAGATTCCTGATGAAGAAGTATTAGCATTTGCCATTAGCGAAAACCGCGCTGTTTTAACTATTAATCGAGGCGATTTTATTCAGCTACATAAATTATAATCTAACCATATAGGTATTCTAGTTTGTACAGAAGACCTAGATAGGCAAAGATTAGCTATGGGAATTAATGAGGCAATCCTCAAGGCAGAAATCCTAAACAACAAACTAATTCGGGTAAATCGTCCCAGTAAATAGAATAGGGGCGATCGATAACATCTCTTGGTAACTCTTGACCGGTTTCTTGATACTCCTCCAAAATCATCTCAAATAGGTTATAGCTAGCTCAACATTTTTTGATAACTCTTGACTCACCGCTTGATACTCCTTTGTAGTCTCCCCCCAGCAGGACAACCAACGATCGCTAGAACCTCGGTAACAATAGCCCCTTTATCCTCCGATCGCAGCACAAGAGAAAACTAAGAGCGATCGAAGCTGCGGTCGCCGCAATCGCATCATAATTCTTGCATAATATCCTCTACAGTTTGTTTTAATCTTGGCAAATCTCGCTCGATCGTTCCCCACACTCGATGTAAATTTACCTTCAGATAATCATGAATCAACACATCTCTAAACCCTGCTATCTGTTGCCACTGAATTTCTGGATGAGCAGTTTTCAAACCTACTGATAATCGCTTAGTTGCTTCCCCAATGATTTCAAAATTCCGAATTACTGCATCTTGAACCATCCGCCTTTGTAAAAATACATCCTTCCCTTCGATAGTATAAGAATCAATTTGCTCAATACATTCTTTGATATTACTTAAATAGAGGCGATCGTTTTTCATAATAAAACAGCCTCTCGTAAAACCTGCTCTCGAATTTCTTCATGCAAATTATCTGGTTCCGCCACATCAACGGCACATCCTAATAATTCCTCCCAATCTTGAATTAGGGCAATATAATCTAATAGTGTGGATTCTGGTGATAACTCTACTAAAAAATCTACATCACTATCTGTTGTTGCTTCACCTCTGGCAACAGAGCCAAAAACTCGTACATTTAATGCCCCATAATGAGTCGCAATTCTCAGAATATCCTCCCTCTTCTCGTGTAGCAATTCTTTAATTCCCATAGCCCTACTCTCTTGAAATTCCTTACTATTAGGTTACAGCTAGCTCAACCTTTTTTGATAACTCTTGACTCACTGCTTGATACTCCTTTGTAGTCTCCCCCCAACATGACAGCCCACGATCGCTAGAACCTCGGTAACAATAGCCCCCTTATCCTCCGATCGCAGCACAAGAGAAAACTAAGAGCGATCGAAGCTGCGGTCGCCGCAATCGCCCCACCAATTTACAGAATTATCCATTAAGAACTATAAAGTTCTCCACCAAAAACATTGCAAGTTAATTAAGGTTCTGAGTCCCTAAAAACTGAGTGGTATAATATACATCAATATTGCCTTAAGCTAGGCATCAATTCAGATATAGTTAATATCCAGTCATGTTAAATCCTAATCTAGACGAAATTCAACTAACCAGAGAAGAATACGAGCGCTATTCTCGCCACCTGATTCTGCCAGAAGTAGGACTAGAAGGGCAAAAACGCCTCAAAGCTGCCAGTGTTCTGTGTATCGGTACAGGAGGGCTGGGTTCTCCCCTGTTGTTATACCTTGCCGCCGC
>JANMHD010000622.1:0-5558 GCA_031374985.1 Coleofasciculaceae cyanobacterium OTE_70_metabat_329
CAAGTTGCCAACTTTCTGAGCAATCCCCAAACTCAGAATATTCTCGGTCGGATCAATGGTGGTAATCCTTCGTTTATTAATGGTTTGCTGCAAGTTACAGGAGGAAACTCTAATTTATTCTTGATGAATCCGGCGGGAATAGTATTTGGACAAGGGGCTAGTCTGAATGTACCAGCAAGTTTTACGGCGACTACGGCTAATCAAATAGGGTTTGGGAATAATGTATTTAATGCTTTTGGGGATAATAACTTTTCGGCTTTAGTTGGGAATCCTGATAGTTTTGTGTTTACTACTAATCAAGCCGGAAGTATTGTCAATGCGGGGAATTTAGCAGTAGGCAATGGTCAGAATATTAGCCTGATCGCCGGGAATACGATCAATACAGGTAGGTTAAGCGCTCCCGGTGGAGAGATTCAGGTTTTGGCAGTACCGGGAACGAATCGGGTGAGGTTGTCGCAGCCGGGGCAGGTTTTGAGTTTGGAGATTGTGCCGCCTGTGGATGGGGTGCTGAGGGCTGTGGATTTACCAGCTTTGTTGACGGGTAGTGATTTACCGGGGATTCAGGTTAATCCATTGGGGCAGGTTCAGGTAGCGGGGACGAGTTTGCCAAATCAGCAAGGTTTGGCTGTGGCTTCGGGCAGGATTGATGTGAGTAGTGCTACTGGGAATGGTGGAGTGGTGCAGGTGATGGGAGACAGGGTAGCTGTGCTTGATTCCCGGATTAATGCCAATGGAGCAACAGGCGGGGGAACGGTGCGTTTAGGTGGAGAATATCTGGGGGGAAGAGATACGGGAATTGCTCCGGCGCTGAGGTTTAATTCTCAAAGGACTTTGGTAGATAGAAATTCTTTAATTCGAGCTAATGCCACAACTACGGGAGAAGGGGGCAGGGTGATAGTTTGGGCAGACCAGAATACGGGATATTTTGGCAGAATTACGGGTAGGGGTGCTACTGGTAGGGGGGCATTTGTAGAAGTTTCAGGAAGGGAAAACTTAGCTTTTGATGGGAGAGTGGAACTGTCAGGATTTAATGGATTATTTGGTACATTGTTGTTAGATCCGACAAATATTACGATCGTCCCTGGTGCTAATGGTTCTGGAGCCGATGACTTGACTCAACTAAGTGCTGTGGATGGCATTATTGGCCTAGGTGATCCGCCAGCAAGTATGACCATCTCTGCTGGAGCTATAGAGAATAGTATGCTAACTACCGCCATAGACATTAGAGCTAGTGGAAATATTGCTTTTAATGCCCCTATTAATCCGGGGGTTGTAGGTGGAGGAAATGTCTCTTTTACTGCGGGAACTATTACTGCCGGGGGAGTTTTTAATCTAAATTCTTATAGTCGCAACGTAAATATTGTGGCAGATAGTATCAATGCCCCGACTCTTAGCATTGCTACTTCTTCCAATGCTGCAAACCCCTCTGGTAATATCCAAATCACAACAAATACGGGTGATTTAGTTCTAGGGATACTACAAACTGCACAATTAGGTTCTCTTAACGGAGGATCAATAACTGTCAATGCTCTCCAAGGAAACATCATTGTCGATCGAGTTACTACTACTAGTTCTAATAGTAATGGTGGAGTCATCAACCTTAATGCTCCTAATGGTAATATTAGAGCTACTTGGATACGTTCTTCAGGATCAGGTTTAGGAAATAATAGTGGAGCTATCAATATCCATGCTGGGGGTCTAGTCCGGATAACTGGTACAACTCCTGGTTTTTGTTTCCCTAGTGTTAGTAGTATCTGTACTGCTGGACAAAGTAGTGCTGGGAGTGGAGCTATAACTATTCGCCACGGTGGAGGCATAATTACGCCCTTTAAAGTTGGTGATGCCGCAATTAATGGAACTGCGGGCAGGATAGATGCGGCACCGAGTAATGTAATTTTTGCTCCTCTATCAATTCTTCCTCCCCCTCTTACTTATACTGACGGCATTATAAATATTATTACTGCTGTACCCCCACCTCCACCTATCATCGTTCCAGAACTATTAATATTATTGCAAAATCCCGCCCCGCCCCCAACTCCAGCTCCGGTGATTGTGGGTACACCTCCAGAACCAGAACCAGTAGTACCGACTCCGGTGGTAGCGATCGCAACTCCTAGCTCAACTTCCGTACCAATACCTAGTTCGTCTCCTAGTCCATCTCCTAGTCCCGACCCGACCCCTAGTGTTATTCTCTCGCCCTCCCCCAGTCCCTCCCCTAGCCCGATCGCTTTAGCGTTGCACAGCAATATCGCCTCACCTAGCCCAACTTCTACTTCTTCCCCAGATATTCCTCCATCCCTCCAAAATATCCTTGCAGGTATAACTCCTAATTATCAACCTCCTCTCCAAATCTCCGAATCCCTTTTGAGAACTTTTGCCCTAATTACTAACCCAAGCGATGTAGAAATATCAGCAAGGCTTGGAGGTTTAGAAAATTCCTTTCAAAATGATTTTCAACAATACCTAGGTGTTACCCCCCAAAATTCTGGTATTGCTCAACAAAACTCTGGAAACTTAAGCCTACAAGAAAATTTAGCAAACCTCAATCTACAGCAAAATTCTGGAACGTCAAATCAACAACAAAATTCAGAAAATTTGAATCCACAGGTAAATGCTCAGTATAACTTGCCAGAAACTCAAATAAAGCTCAACCGGATTACCGAAACTACTAGGGTTAAACCTGCTTTAGTTTATGTTTTCTTTGCTCCTCAAGATAGGTCAAATAACTTTAATAGTGCTAATTTAGCGGCTCAAACTAATCGTGCTGCCAGTGACAATGATTTTCTGGAAGTTATTTTAATCACCGGGAAAGCAAAACCTGTAAGAGTTCAGTTTCCCAATATTACTCGCCGTCAGGTATTGGAAGTAGCTAATAGTTTTCGATCGGAAGTCACTAATTTCCGTAGTTCCCGTGGGTTTCTCAATCCTGCTCAACAGATGTATAAGTGGTTAATAGCACCTTTAGAAGAGGAACTCCAAAACCAGAAGATTGATAACTTAGTATTTTTGATGGATACAGGACTACGATCAATTCCCTTGGCTGCAATGCACGATGGTAAAGGATTTATCGTAGAACGCTATAGCGTGGGGCTGATGCCTTCTTTGAACCTCACAGAGCCTACCTATAATTCTCTAGAAGGTTCTCAAGTTTTGGCAATGGGTGCAACTACCTTTGGTAATTCAGGATTAAATCCTTTACCTGCTGTTTCTTTAGAATTAAATACTGTCAGTCAACTATGGCAGGGTTCAGAGTTTCTTAATGATAGTTTTACCCTAAATAACCTAATTCAGCAGAGGCAAACTACACCATTTAGGATGATTCATCTAGCCACCCATGCTGTCTTTAGTCCGGGCGATCGTTCTAATTCCTATATTCAACTCTGGGATAGAAAATTAAGCCTAGACCAGTTAGAGCAGCTTAATTGGGGGAATCCCCCGGTAGATTTATTAGTGCTTAGTGCCTGTCAGACTGCCTTGGGCGATAAGGATGCCGAATTAGGTTTTGCCAGTTTAGCCATTAATGCCGGAGTCAGGTCTGCCTTAGCTAGTTTGTGGGAAGTGAATGATGCAGCAACTTTAGGGTTAATGACTAAGTTCTATCAACAATTACAGGTAACTACTACCAAGGCAGAGGCATTACGGCAAGCGCAGTTAGCAATGCTTAGGGGAGAAGTTCGCCTGGAAGATGGGAATTTGGTAACTCCTAATGGCATGATTCCTTTAACTGAGGAACTACGGCAGTTGGGTAATCTCCGACTAACTCATCCCTACTATTGGAGTGCTTTTACGATCGTGGGTAATCCTTGGTAGAACTATTCTAGAGCCATTCTAAAACTATCCCAAAGTTATTAAAAACGGAGAGGGTGGGATTTGAACCCACGGTAACATCACTGCCACACTCGATTTCAAGTCGAGCGCATTCGACCACTCTGCCACCTCTCCCAATTAAGTTATTTTAACCTACGAGGGAACGCTAAGAACTTTTCTCTAATTATTCAAACAATATTAGTTAGATAATGCACAATCAGGGATGCTCCTCATAAATACCCGATCGACTAACAGCATAATCTGAGATAGAAGGTACAATAGCTCTAACATATATTTGGAATTTGTCAGCTAAATGATCAGCGATCACTTCAAAATTTTTATCTTCTTGCAGAAGATCATTTTCTAACTGTGGCAAACTTATATTCTCTTTGTTCCAAGTTGGCGATTCTACAAATTCTAGAAATTCCAAAACTTTGACTTCTGGTAGAGAATGAAGTTTATGCACAATTTCTTCAATTAATACTTCTTTAGTTTTCCTCGCCATAATTACAATTTCTCCTTAATCTCTACCTTAATCCTCCGTTAATCCTTAATATCTAATTTATTTTTTTCTAAAAGGAATAATTTAAGTTCTTCTGGATTGCTGTTATTCATAGATAAATATTCGGTAAGTTTATATTTGATTTCTTTCTCTTACATAAATTATTAAGCAAACGTACTATAAAGAGGTTCTAGAGGTGAAATTCTGCAATAGGACTTCCACCTACATTTATAGTACATTTAAACTTAATTTGTTCTAAAAAACATCTTAATATCTACTCAGGAACCCAGACGGAGACGGAGCCGCCATTGCAGCGAAATTCTGCCCAACCATGTTCATTAGTAGTAATAGTTTCCTTGATATGACCAGTAATATCTTTGTAAGTTTTATGAGGCTGCCCAACTTCCATCCATTTAAAGCCATTATCGCCATTACTCAAGATCACCGCCATACCCCCCGGATGTTCTTCTGTTCCTAGGCGAGTCCAGCCGATCGTATTAGGGTGATCAAAATAACTATACTCAGTACCATAGGCATAGGTTTGACGAGCTAATAGGAATTGATCAAGAATTTCTTGAAAGCTCTCTAACCAAATCTCGTATTCGTTCCCGTCTCTACCCCGATCTTTGTAGTTAGCACCGTAATAATCAGCGTAGAAAATACAGGGATAGCCCTCCTGACGCAAAAGAATTAGGGCATAGGCTAGAGGCTTGAACCAAGGTTCTACTATGGACTCTAGGGATTGTAAGGGCTGGGAATCATGGTTTTCTACCAAAGTAACAGCTAGAGTAGGCTGGTTTTCAACTAAGGTATTAGTAAAAATTTGCCGGAGGTCATAACTACTACCACTTATGCTAGCGGCGTGAAAATTATAGTGCAAGGGGGCATCAAAAAGACTAACTTTGCCATCGGTAACCTCAATAAAATGGTGTAGAGCTTCTACGGAATAAGACCAGTATTCTCCTACAGCAAACAAATCTCGCTTAGCATAGTCACGGACATGTTCTAGCCATTCTTGGAAAAATTCTGCCTTGACATGCTTAACCGCATCAAACCGGAAACCATCAACCCCAGTGGTATCCATCAACCATTCGCCCCAATATTTCAACTCTCCCCGGACTTCTTCACTATCCATATCTAGGTCACAGCCCATAAGGTAGGCAAAGTTACCCTTTTCTAAGTCTACTCCTTGGTCGAACTCTTTACCTTTAAGAAGATAAACTGCCTTTTCTCCTTGGTTGTAGGAATT
>JANMHD010000551.1:0-3851 GCA_031374985.1 Coleofasciculaceae cyanobacterium OTE_70_metabat_329
ATTAATTTACCTCGGCTACGCTCGGTGAGCGAAGTCTAACCGAGCCAAGGATTTAGGAGGATACTCCGCATTAAACAATCCCTAATAATCTTGAAAACCTATGAAAGTTTGTATTACCTTAGGGACGAGACCAGAAGCGATTAAACTAGCTCCTGTAATCCAGCAATTCCAACGATCGCCCCAATTCCAAACCCAAGTCATCCTCACGGGGCAGCACCGAGAAATGGTTGATCAGGTGATGGAGCTTTTTCACCTGAAGGCAGATCAAAATCTGGAAATCATGCGGTTAAACCAGACCCTAACTGATATTACCTGTAACTGTTTGCAGGGCTTGGGGGAATTGTGGCAAGCCTCAAGGCCAGATTTAGTCATCGTTCAAGGTGATACAACCACTGCTTTTGCCGCAGCTTTGGCTGCCTTCTATCAAAAAATTCCGATCGGTCATGTAGAAGCAGGATTACGGACTGATAATCTATTCAATCCTTATCCAGAGGAAGCAAACCGCCGATTAATTTCTCAACTAGCCCAACTCCATTTTGCCCCTACCATCCTAGCTGTGGAGAATTTGCAAAAATCTAATGTGGTTGGAGCTATTCACCATACGGGAAACACCGTTATTGATGCTCTCTTGACCGTAGCGGCTAATAATCCTCCCTGTCCTATTCCCGGATTAGAATGGGAAAAATATCGGATTCTCTTGGCAACAGTCCATCGTCGAGAAAATTGGGGAGCACCTCTGCTAGATATTGCCCAAGGATTTTTAACAATTTTAGAAAAATTCCCTGATACTGCCCTCTTGTTGCCTCTACACCGCAATCCTACTGTCAGGGAACCCTTACAAAAACTTTTAGGAAATCATCCCCGTATATTTCTGACGGAACCCCTAGATTATGCTCAATTAGTAGGGGCGATCGCCCGATCTTATCTTTTGCTCACTGACTCAGGAGGTTTACAGGAAGAAGCTCCCAGCCTTGGTAAGCCAGTATTAGTTCTCCGGGAAACTACTGAACGTCCGGAGGCTGTCACTGCCGGTACAGCCCAGTTAGTAGGAACTAACTCAAAAAGAATATCTCAAGTAGCCAGTAATTTGTTGCAAGATGAGTCATCCTATAATAATATGGCTAATGCTATTAATCCTTTTGGAGATGGCACAGCGGCAGCAAAGATATTACAAATTGTGGGAAGTTATTTAAGATTAAATGCTTGATAGAATGGCTCTTTTCGGTAAAGATTAGATAGAGTCAATTTTATCTGTAGCTTAAATTTATTAAAGATTTCCCGTTTAAATCCCTCAATTTATAGCAAAATGTTGCAAATGTCTGATTTATTTTCCCTGCAAGTTTTTGACAAATTAATTATGACACTCTGGACTCATCGGGTTATGGGAGTTAGTGCAAGGGGTCAAGAAATTGCTTAGGAGTATAAGGTTTCCACTAATAAAGTTCGTCTATGCTCTGTGCATTTATGTACAGTCATTAATTTTATCTGACAAATTATTAAGTTCGTCAGGATTTTTTACTAAGTTCCCTAGGAGGTACTTTCATGTCCGTGCGCTTATATGTTGGTAATTTGCCCAAAGAAGAAGTCAACCGTGATGAATTACATGCTGTGTTTGCGGAAATAGGAGACACCGTGACCACTAAGGTAATTAAAGATCGGAAAACTGGTAAATGTCGTGGTTTTGCTTTTGTAACTGTACCTACTGATGAACTAGCAGATCAGATCATTGAGAAGTTTAATGGTCAAACCTTTAAGGAAGTAGTCTTAAAAATTGAAAAAGCTCTACCCCGGAGTAAGGGCGGTGAAGATGAGGAAGGGAATGAAGAGGAAAAAGAAGTATCAACGGTAGAAAAACCCACGATCGCTAGCGAAAGAAACATTCCCGCCCCCAGCAAAAGTAACCGCCGGAGCAATGATCGGACTAGTAGCGATCGTAGCAGCGGTGGCGGCAAGAAAAATAGTAAACGGGCGGCAGGCACTACTACAAGTAGTGGTGATTCTGATACCATCCAGCCAGATCCCCGGTGGGCAGATCAGTTGGCAGTCCTAAAGGAAAGATTGGAAGCCCAAACAACTAATCCTTAATATCTAAATAATTTAAGCACTTAATTTAAGGACTTAATTAAGCTCGAATAAAAATTGAGATAATATTAGGATAAAAAATATAACTTGATTAAGGATTTTAGGGGTAGTATGTATCAACTTCCCCTATTTTTTTATATTTATAGTTTTTATATTTATAGAAGTGGAATTAGTTTGGCTATTTATTAGTTTCCAAAGTTAATTCTGGATTTAATTTTGTGCCACAATTTCTACAAAAATTTGCATCTCGATCGTGAATAGTTAAACCGCATTTAGGACAAAGTATTTGCTTTTGGTTAGAAGATTTAACTAATTGTTTGATTAAATCTCCTACCTGCCACGGAATAAGAATTATCCCTGTTAGAATCATTAGAACTGTCAATAACCTGCCCAGTTGAGAAACTGGTGTCACATCTCCAAAGCCGACAGTGGTCATGGTAGCGATCGAGAAATATACAGAATCTAGGAAGGTACGAAAATCTTGGGGATTTACGGGATGTTCTACTTGATAAATTAATCCAGAGTAGACAAAAATAATTGTGAGGAGAGTAAAAATAATCCGGGTGAGGATTTTGCCATCATTACTGCTAATTTTTAATAGAGAAGTCTTGATTTCGACAAATCGAATTAAGCGGAGAATCCTGAGCGATCGAAACACCCGAATGAATCTCATATCCGCAATTCCCGCCGTAAAGTAGGAAAGCAAAACCACTAAATCAATCAGAGAAAGGGGATGAAAAATAAATTTCAGCCTATTCTCGGCACACCAGAGTCTTAATAAATATTCACTGGTAAAAATTACAAAAGTTATTTGACCAATGCCTTGAAAAATTTGGCGGAGTTGTTCAGAAATAGGATAAGTTTCTAACACAAAAATTCCTGAAGATAAGAAAATTAAGCCAATAATTGTAAGATTAAAAGCTATGCCTACAGGGGTTTCTACATCTTCTAGATAAAGGGCTATTTGTTGACGGGTTGGCATAGACATAAGCCATCTCCAAGATAGGTTAAGATATAAAATCTACTAAAGGTAATTCTTGAATTATTGCTACTGGGGGAACTAATTCGTAGCGGGATAACCATTCTAGTAATAAGGGATTTACAATTTCGGGACATTCATCGTGGGGACAGTGACCCGCCTCTAATTCCATCACCTCTAGTTTAGGATTCATAGCAGCAAATTTCTTTGCCAAGCCGGGGGGAACCATACGATCGTGCTTACCCCAAAGTAAAAGTAAGGGCATTTCTAAATGAGGTAAAATTCCCTTCACTTGAGGCGCAAAACCACTACCACTCATGGCTTGGAATAAGGCAGCAAAGGTATGGGCAGAACCAATATCCTGTGCCGGACTCGCCAGAATTTCTACTAATTCCTCGGTAATGGCTTCAACTTTGTGGTAAGCCATTCCTGCCCATTTTTTCACTACCGGAGGACGGCGGAGAAAGTAGAACAGGGGTTTGATCAAGATTGGGGAAGTGAAGGCTCCTTCGATCGTCCTGACGATCGGCTGTAACCACCGGGGGATCATTTCTTCCCGCACAGAAAAATCTGGTAAATTTAGCATCACTACTCCCTTAACCATTTGGGGATATTCGGCGGCTAAACCTAGACATACCAAAGAGCCAATAGAATTTCCCATTACGACTAGAGGCTGCCCGATGAAAGTCTGCCAAAATTCGTAAACCAAATCTACCCATAGATCAATTTTGTAGGTGGTAGCGGCTTTAGTAGAGCCACCAAAACCCAATAAATCTAGGGCATAAATTGT
>JANMHD010000575.1:0-10847 GCA_031374985.1 Coleofasciculaceae cyanobacterium OTE_70_metabat_329
CACAAATTCAACTACTTCAACCACTTCAACTTCTTCATCAGGTTCATCAGGTTCATCAGGTTCATCGTCAACTTCTGGAGTAGTAGTTGGTGGCATATTTTTTGAAGATGATGAGAAAGACAAGAAGGATAAGGATAAAAAAGGGAAGAAAGACAAAAAAGATAAAAAAGACAAAAAAGACAAAGAGGATGATGATGACTTAAAGATTGGTTCAGATAAGGAGAAGAAGGAGAAGAAAGACAAAAAAGACAAAGATAATTTATTAGGAGACTTAGATTACGATAGCAAAGGGTATGACTTCTTCTTGGGTAATCTGACTATTGGTAGTGGTAGCAGCAGTAGTAATAGCTCCACAACTAGCACTACAACTAGTACAACTACCAGCACTACAAGCACCACAACTAGCGAAACTTCAATTACCCAACTCAGCCTCAATTCCGTAACTGAGAATATTGAAGGGACTTCAGCCGACGGTCTTCTAGTTGCCACTGCCACAAGTAATACTATTTATGGTGGATCGGGTAGCGAGATTATTTTTGGTTTCCTTGGTTCTAGGGATAATCTCCTTGGTGGTGAGGGTAATGATCTCATCTTTGGTCAAGGAGGACGAGACTTTATCCGCTGTGGTGAAGATAATGATATTGCCTATGGTGGTAAGGGTAAGGATGTGATCTTTGGAGAACAGGGAAATGACATTATTTATGCCGGTAAAGGTAATGACTCCCTCTTTGGTGGTACCGGGAATGACATCCTGTTTGGCCAGAAAGGTGATGATTTTATCTCTGGTGGGACAGGTCGCGATCGCCTCTTGGGTGGAAGTGGCAATGATAACTTGGAGGGTAATGAAGGTGACGATCTACTCTCTGGCGGCAAAGGTAAAGACAAGATCAATGGTGGTACGGGAGATGATGTTTGTGTTGGAGGTGCAGGAGATGATACCGTCACTGGGGGAGCTGGGAACGATCGCTTCCGATTAGCCCCCGGAACAGGTACAGATACGATTACTGATTTCACCATTGGTGAAGATGCGATCGAGCTGTCAAGAGGATTAAAATTCACTGACCTGCAAATTACCCAAGGAGTTGGAGCCGTAGTAATTGGCTTGCAACCGGGAACTCTATTTCCTAGTGATAAACCCTTGGCTTTATTAGTAGGAGTAAGTGCTACTAGTTTAACCCCTAGTAGTTTTGTAGTGGTTTAGCTCTCGGTATCAGAAAACCAAGCAGTCAGGGAGAGAGCGATCGCATCTGCCGCATCATCGGGGCGGGGGATTTTATCTAAATTTAATTCCCTAGCCACCGCCTCTTGGACTGCTTGCTTATCAGCATTACCATAGCCTGTCAGGGCTTGCTTCACTTGGGCGGGGGTATATTCAATAATTGGCAATTTATGCTGTGCCAAAACCAACATTACTACTCCTCGTGCCTGAGCCACAGCGATCGTATTTCCCATACGATAGAAAAAAAGTTTCTCCACTGCTACCAGATCAGGCTTGATCTGCTCAAGCAAAGCATGGAGGTCTTCATAGATTGTACAAAGCCTCAAACCCATCTCCTGCTTAGAAGAAGTCTGAATAATTCCGAAATCAATTAAATTTAGTTTCTGCACTCCGACCCCAGCCACTGCCCCAAAACCGATCGTGGCCAAGCCGGGATCAATACCGAGAATACACTTGGACAAATTTTCAGTAATTACCATTAATATTGGGGGGATTTATTATTTAGGCCTGGATAAATATGGCGATCGACTGCTACAGGTGAGGGTACAAGGCCTGGCGTTCCTATATTGATGCTTTAATAATAATGATTAGCACAGAATATCTATTATTCTGAGGACTTTCTATTGTCCTATCCTTTTCTTTTTCCTTTTTAGCCAAACTCCCTAGCCCTATGTCCCAACCAATTATCTGGCTCCACGGCGACTGCCTCAGCCCTCACCATCCCGCTTTTCAAGCTTATCCCGAGGCTCCAGCCTTGTGGGTCTGGGATGACGCTCTCCTGCTGGAGTGGCGAATTAGTCTTAAACGGCTAGTTTTTATTTATGAATGCCTTTTAGAGCTGCCCGTGGAGATTCATCGGGGCAATATGGTAAAAGAAATTGGGAAATTTGCTGAAAGACAAGGGGCAGATAAAGTTGTAACTACCAGTAGCCCTAGTCCTAGGTTTGAGGAGATTTGTCAGGGAATTACCACGGAGTTGGGTTTGGAGGTAGAGGTTCTAGCGATCGCCCCTTTTATTGCCCAGGAGGGTTACGTAGACCTCAAGCGCTTTTCTCGCTACTGGAAAGTCGCCCGACAGGAACTCTTTCCCTAAATAAATTCGCAATAATTTAAGTAAAAATTTAGAATTCAATACTATAATCGGTTACAGTTCTTGAAGAACCTTAACATTCAATTATTAATTCATCTAAATTATTCATGCCCCGGATACTGATCATCGATGACGACCCAGCCATAGCAGAGCTAGTCTCCATTAATTTGGAGATGGCAGGATATGATACCAGCCATGCAGATGATGGGATCAAAGGACAGGCTCTGGCATTACAACTACAGCCCGATTTGATCATGCTAGACCTGATGCTCCCTAGGGTTGATGGCTTCACTGTTTGCCAAAGATTACGCCGAGACGATCGCACTGGTGATATCCCAGTGTTGATCCTCACTGCCCTTGGGCAAACTCAAGATAAGGTAGAAGGCTTTAATGCGGGGGCAGACGACTACCTCACCAAACCCTTTGAAGTCCAAGAAATGTTGGCCCGGGTACGAGCGTTGCTCCGGCGCACCGATCGCATTGTTCAAGGGGCAAAACATTCAGAAATTTTGAACTATGGAACCTTAACCCTGATTCCTGAGCGCTTTGAAGCGATTTGGTTTAATGATACTGTCAAGCTGACCCACCTAGAGTTTGAGCTATTGCATTGTCTCTTGCAACGTCATGGCCAAACGGTCTCGCCTAGTGAAATCTTGAAGGAAGTATGGGGCTATGATCCCGATGATGATATTGAAACTATTCGAGTTCATATCCGCCATCTGCGAACTAAATTAGAGCCAGACCCCCGCCATCCTCGATATATTAAAACTGTTTATGGTGCAGGATACTGTCTGGAATTACCCACTTAACTGGTGAACAGTTACTAGTAACAGCAATCATTTATCATTGCTAACTAACCCTTACTTATTTCGGTGAATCCTGAAATTTGGCTATTTCTATCCTAAGAGCCATATTCTGAAGCCTGAAATCTGACATTTGAAAATTAATATTTGAATCATGGATTATCGCCACTTTTTGGAGCAACTCCCCTCTCTCTATGACAACTGGAAGCAGGATAATCTTAATCCCAAATCTGTAGCCTTTACCCCAATCCTAGAGCAGCTTGGGGGGATGACTACTACTAATATTATGCAGTTGCTTAACTTTGCAGTGAGTTGCTTGCCAGAGGGGGAAGTCTATTGTCAAGTAGGGGGATTTCCCGGTACTAGTCTGGTTGCCGCTCTCCATGAACAACCCAGTACCTTAGCTTATCTGGTAGATAATCTCATGGAAGTTGATTCATCAGGAGAAAAATCCGCAGCGATCGATCAAGTCCTCAGTAAGTTTGGTTTGGAAAATCAAGTAGTATTCTGTAATCAACACTTTGAGCAGTTTTTTGCCGAGTATCGATCTCTAGAATTACCCGAAAAGATTGGCGTATTTTTCTATGATGGAGCAGCAGACTATCGATCAATCTTCTTAGCTTTATTATTAGTTAAACCCTTTCTGGCAGACAAAGCCTTAATTATTGTTGATGATACAAACTGGACTCCGGCGCAGCAGGCAACTTGGGATTTTGTTCAAGCTAACCCCCAGAGCCATTTAGTCCTAGATTTACCTACTCCCCAAGATGGTCATCCTACTTTCTGGAATGGCTTACGAATTCTCAATTGGGATAGCAATCATAGCTACAATTATGATTGGCAAATTCTCCAACAATTCCGCAATTCCGACTTTATCAATGCTATTACTAGTCTGCCCTTAACTACAGAGTTTGGGTTGTCCTTACAAAAGCTTGGTAGCCTAACAGATTACGATCCCTTATCTTTATATAACTATTATGGGAATCCCGCTAAGGCAGAATTAGAATATAAGGAGAAAATTGAGAAAGAACCTAGTGTTATTGGTCATTATATAGACCTCAGTAATACTTTGATGATGCAGAACAAGCTTGATGAGGCGATCGCTCTTTTGAATCAAGCAATGATTATTAATGTATCAGCCCCAGATATTCATAATAATCTAGCAATTTTGCATCAAAGAAAGAATAATCAGGGCATGGCAGATTTGTATTTTGGGCATCGTCATTTCTACCGTCAAGAACATCAATTTGCTATTGAACATTATGAAAAATTTCTTCAAGTCTACAACGGCAATGAAATGTTCTATAAAACCTTGGCTGATTGTTACAATGCCGTAGGAGAATATCAACAAGCTCTCAAGGCTTACAATACCGGGATAGAAATGTATCCCTACGCTTCCCAATTGCACTTCTGGAGAATCTGGGCTTTACGAGATTACGGCTATATGGAAGAAGCAAGAGTTGTGGCCGATCGAGCGGTAGAAATTAATCCTGAGGCAGGACAATTACAATATCAAGCTAATTTATTTTTACCTATTATTTATGAATCTCCTGAAGAAGTAGAATGCTTGCGTGATCGCTATACCAAATCTCTCCAACAATTAATAAATCACACTGATCTAGATACTCCAGAAGGTAAAAATACTGCGTGGAATGCTGTTTCTTGGAGTACTAATTTTTATCTTCAATACCAAGGCAAAAATGATATCGAACTCCAGCGGGCTTTTGGTAATTTGATGCACCGAACTCTTAGTCATCAATACCCCCAGTGGGTTAAAGAAATTCCTATTCCACCTTTAACTAAAGAAAAGAAAATTAAAGTAGGTTACGTTTCTGCTTATTTGAGATGGCACACGGTTTGCAAATTATTTAATGGTTGGATGCGCCACGCAGATAAAGAACGCTTTGAAATTTATAGCTATTACGTAGATGTTACTCCTGATGGTATGACAGAAAAAGTTCAAGCCTACAGTGACCATTTTCATCATATTCCTAATGATATTCCCAAACTTTGCCAACAAATAATTGATGATGGATTACACATTCTAGTATTTCCAGATATTGGTATGTTTCCCATGATTAACCTAGTTTCTTGTCTCAGATTAGCCCCCATTCAATGTATGTCTTGGGGGCATCCTATTACCTGTGGTTCACCGACAATGGATTATTATTTAACTAGTGATCTAATGGAACCAGAAGATGCCCAATCTCATTACACAGAAAAATTAATTAGATTGCCAAATATTAGTATTGCCTACGAAAAACCTGATATTAGTTATGCCACCATGACTAGAGCAGACTTTGGTTTTGATGAATCAGCAATTATTTATTTGTCATGTCAATCTACTTTCAAATATCTACCCCAGTACGATTATATTTTTGCAGAAATTGCCCTGAGAGTTCCGGGCTGTAAAATAGTATTTATTACTTCTAGTGCGAGTAATTATGTAACTGATAAATTTAAAGGGAGGTTATCCCGTGCTTTTGCCCAAGTAGGTTTAGATAGTGAAGATTATTGTGTGATGGCTGGGCGGCAGGGATCAGTGGGTTACATGAGCTTGAATCGTGTCTCTGATATCTTTTTGGATAGTATTGCGTGGTCTGGGGGCAATACAACCTTGGAAGCGATCGGCTGTGATTTGCCTGTGGTAACTTATCCCAGTGAGTATATGCGGGGTCGCCATACCTACGCCATTCTCAGGATGATGGGGGTGACAGAAACGATCGCAAATACTGAAGCTGAATATATTGAAATTGCTGCTAAGTTAGGGCTAGATCAGGAGTGGCGGCAAAGTATTATCAATAAAATGATCAATCAACAATCGGTTCTTTATGATGATATTACTCCAGTGAAAGCTCTAGAAGAATTTTATCGGCGGACAGTTCAGGAGAGGCTGGTAAATGGATGAGACGCAGAAAGATTTGGAAGTAAATGAGATAAATAATATAGCGATCGCAATTCTTGATCAGGCTAATAAATCTTATTTTCAACAGGACTATCAAGGAGCAGTAGATGGCTATGAAAAGTTTTTAACTACTAGTCAAGGTAACTGGGTAGTTTACAATAATTTGGGCTATGCTTATAAGCAGATAGATAATTACTATCAATGTATTAATACTTATTATCGGGGCTTGCTAATCTATCCTGATAACCAACAGTTGTATGGACTAATAATTGCCGATTTAATCTATTTTGGATCTACAGAAGAGGCGAAATTACTAGCTACTAAAGCCCTCTTAAAATTCCCTCAAAATGTACAATTATTGAGCCTAAAATATTTGTCTCTACCTCAATTTTATGGAACTACTGAGGAAGTAGATTTTCATCGTCAAAGATTCACTAAAGGCTTACAAGATTTTATTCATAGCTTTGATTTGAAAACTAAAGAAGGCCTAGCTACAGCCCTGCAAGCTACCTATACTGCTAATTTCAATTTACTTTGCCAAGGAAAAAATGATATTTACCTGAATCAAATATTTGGTGATTTTGTCCATCAGGTTGTTACTAAAGCCTATCCCCAATGGACAAAAGATTTGTCAACTCCACCTCTAACTAATACGGGAAAGATTAAACTTGGCTATCTGTCTAATACTATGTATCCCGGTGGTTTATTTACCCTAATTATGGGGTGGATTCGGAATGCCGATCGAGCAAAGTTTGAGATTTACTGTTACCACACAGGAAGTAAATCTGCGGAATACCATGAGTTGTTTGATCCTTACTGTGATTATACCTACGAACTACCTTATAACCTAGAAGCGATCGCTCAACAAATTAGTCAAGATCATCTACATATTTTAGTTTTAGCTACTATTGGTATGGAACAAATGATGACCCCCTTAGCATCTTTACGATTAGCTCCTGTGCAATGTACAACTTGGCTTCATCCCGTCACTACAGGTTTGCCAAATATAGATTATTTTCTCTCTAGTGAATTGATGGAATCTCCAGAAGCTGATGACCACTATACAGAAAAGTTAGTCAGAGTTAAAGGTGTAGGTTTATCTTGTGGGCAACTTACTACTAAGCAATATCCCACTAAGCCCCGTGCTGCTTACAATTTCCCAGAAGATTCAATTATTTATTTATCTTGCCAGTCTATTTTCAAATATTTACCTGAGTATGACTATGTATTTCCAGAAATTATTCAACGAGTTCCTAATGCCCAGATTTTCTTTTTAGCCTCGACTGTTAATCAAGTAATTGTCCAAAAATTTACTAAAAGATTAGAAATTGTTTTCGCAAGCTATGATTTAGATTTTTGTAAGCACTGTCGTATTTTACCTTTATTAAGTAATGAAGATTATAGTAATTTGTTTCGCCTATCAGATATATTTTTAGATACTTTTAGTTGGTCTGGTGGTAGCACTACTTTACACGCTTTATATAGTAGCTTACCTATTGTCACCTGTCCGGGAGGGTTGGCACGGGGACGTTATACCTACGGGATTTTACAACGACTAGGCTTGACAGAAACGATCGCCTACAACGAAGCTGAATATATAGAAATTGCCGTGCGTCTGGGGTCAGATCAACAATGGCGACAACAAGTGAGCGATCGCATTCTCCCCCTCCATAAAAATCTTGGAGATTCTGAAGATGCCATTAAATCCCTAGAACAGTTCTACCAACAATTGATAAAGGAGAAAATAGGGGAGAAATTAAGCTATGGTTTCTAGTAAGATTAATCTTCCAGAACTAGTTAACTATTATGGTGATTTAACCCTAGCTGAAAAAGAATTCAAAGCTATTTTAGAAGTTGATTCTAGAAATATTGATACTTGGTTAAACTTAGGTAATGTTTATTTGGGGCAGGGGAATTATGAGGAGGCGATCGCTACTTACCTCCATCTCTTGACCATTGATTCTCTTCTCCCAGATGCCTACTATAATCTAGGCATAGCTTATGAGTACCAAGGAGATGCTGCCTTGGGAGCTTTTTATCTAGGAGAAATAGCCTATCTTCAAGCTGATTATCCTACAGCCATTAATTATTATGATCAGCATACTCAAGGTTATTGGAGTGACCCTAATTGCTATCAGAAATTAGCAGAATGCTATGACTATACGAAAAACTATCAACAAGTAATCCAAATTTACTGGAAAGGAATAAAAGCTAATCCAGCTAGTGATGCTTTATATATTAATTTAATTTGGAGTTTACAAAGATATGGATATGTTTCTGAAGCTCGCTTAGTTGCTAATCAAGGAGTAAAAATATTTCCCAACTCAGGCAAATTAAAAACTATATCAGCCCTATTATTGCCAATTATTTATGAATCTATAGAGGAAATAAATTTTTATCGAGAGCTGATTAATGAAGGTTTAGAAGACTTAATTAGTATAGTTAATAACATTAGTATAACTAGCATTTTAGACAAAGGCACACTTTTTGATATGACTAGATGGGCTACTAATTTCTTTTTACATTATCAAAATAAAAATGATCTAGAAATTCAAAAGAAATACGGACATTTATTACAGCAAATAATGGCTATTAATTTTCCTAAATGGTCACAAATATCAAATCTTCCTCAAGTTCAAGATAAATCAAAGCAAGGTCAAAAAATAAAAGTTGGGTATATTTTAGGTTCAGATATTAGTAGTTTACTTTGGGGATGGTTAAGATATAGCGATCGCTCCCAGTTTGAAATTTATTGTTATTATTTAGGTGAACTTGGTGATAGTTTACGCAATTTTCCTATGTATGCAGATTATATCCAGCAATTACCAGAGGATATTCCTAGCATCTGTCAAAAAATCAGAGGCGATCAACTAGATATTTTAGTATTTACAGAGATTGGCTTGGGGGTAAAAATTACCCAATTAGCTAGTCTAAAATTAGCTCCTATTCAATGTACAACTTGGCTTCATCCAGTTACTTCTGGATTACCTACCATAAATTATTTCTTATCTAGTGAACTTATGGAGCCGATTGAAGCTGAGAATCATTACTCAGAAAAATTAATTCGTTTACCCCAGTTGGGGATAATTCTAGAAAAATTTCAAGTACCAGAGTTGACGAAAGATAGGTATAACTTTAACCTTTCAGAAAATGATCTAGTCTATTTATGTTGTCAATCTGTGCAGAAATATTTACCCCAGCATGATTATCTCTTAGCTCAGCTATGTCAAGCCGTTCCTAATGCTAAATTAGTGTTTCCTGATTCTCATTGGAGTGATAATATTGCCAAGAAATTTCAACAGAGATTACAGCGTGCTTTTAATAAATTAGAATTAGATATTGATAAATATTGTAAATTTATACCCCGGCAGGGATTAGAAGACTATCTAAGTTTAATATCAGTATCCGACGTTTTTTTAGATACGATCGGTTGGTCTGGAGGCTTAACTACCCTAGATGCGGTGGGTTGTGGTTTGCCGGTTGTTACCTATCCGGGGGAGTTTTTTCGGGGACGACAATCTTTAGGAATCCTACAATTATTAGAAGTAACAGAAACTATTGCTAGTAGTGAAGAAAACTATCTAGAAATTGCCGTTAGGTTAGGTTTAGATCATGAATGGCGTTGGCAAATAATTGAACAATTGCAGACTAATTATGCTCAACTTCCTGAAAATACTGAATGTATCCGAGCCTTAGAGAAGTTCTATAAAGATGCCCTATTCTCTAAGAATTTTGAAGAATATTAAAGATTTTGCCTATAAGTGGATGATCCCAAAATTTCTACTTTTTGCTGAGATTTAGGAAATAGGAGATAAAATTTAGGAGATGGTCTACCCCGATCGTACCCTACAGTACTTTTCTAGTTCATACAGCACTTTTTATTGAGATGAAGCCAAAAAACCTTTTGAATCTCCACACTAACGCGCCGCTACGCTAGAGCGAAGGGGGACTTAAAGATCAATTATGTACCTCACCAAGCTCCGAAGTGCTGTAGCTAGAAAAATCTTTGAGATTGCATAAGTCCTTCTATAATCAGGGTGTAATCATAGCTAGATATCCTATGCCAGAAAAAAATAATATTCTTGATAATCTTAATCATGCCCTAGGTCAAATTGTGGTGGGGCAAGAAATCCCTATTCAACAATTACTAATTGCCCTACTTGCTGGGGGGCATGTCATCCTAGAAGGTGTGCCGGGAACTGGAAAAACCTTACTGGTGAAAGTTATTTCCCAACTAATTCAAGCAGATTTTCGGCGAGTCCAACTAACTCCTGATATTTTGCCAACTGATATTATTGGGACGAATATTTTTGACTTAAATAAACGAGAATTTACCCTGAGAAAAGGCCCTGTTTTTACCCAAATTCTCTTGGCAGATGAAATCAACCGCACTCCACCAAAAACTCAATCTGCCTTGCTGGAAGCAATGGAAGAACAGCAAGTAACATTAGACGGAGAAAGTCTGTCCCTGCCAGAATTATTCTGGGTAATTGCGACTCAAAATTCCTTGGAATTTGAAGGAACTTATCCTCTGCCAGAAGCACAATTAGATAGATTTTTATTTAAGGTGATTGTTGATTATCCAGACCAAGCTAGTGAAAAGAAAATGCTACAAAATCGGCAAACAGGATTTCAGGCAAAACGGCAGGATTTAGAAAAAATTAAACCGACTACAACTGTAGAGGAAATTCTCCAAGCCCGGCAAGCTGTGAATGCAGTCCGGGTGGAAGAAGGAGTGATAGATTACTTGTTACAATTAGTACAACGATCGAGGCAGCACGCAGATCTGGCGATCGGAGCTTCCCCCCGTTGTACCGGAGCTTGGTTACA
>JANMHD010000623.1:0-3200 GCA_031374985.1 Coleofasciculaceae cyanobacterium OTE_70_metabat_329
CCACTCCCCGCAAAGAGGCAGATACTTGTGAAATTTTGTCGGGCATTTTTGAGGGCAAAACCACTGGCACGCCGATCGCTATCCTAGTCAGAAATCAAGATACCCGCTCCCAAGATTACGCCGAGATGGTGCAGGCTTATCGTCCTTCCCATGCAGATGCTACCTACGATGCTAAGTATGGTTTTCGTAATTGGCAGGGCGGCGGCAGATCTTCAGCACGGGAAACCATTGGCAGGGTCGCAGCCGGAGCGATCGCTAAAAAAATCCTTCATCAAGCTGCCGGGGTTGAAATTATTGCCTATGTCAAACGTATCCAACACCTAGAGGCAGTAGTTAACCCCGATACAGTCACCTTAGAGCAGGTAGAAAGTAATATTGTGCGTTGCCCAGATCAGGAGGCAGCAGAAAAGATGATTGATCTAATTGAGCAAGTACGGCTCAAGCAAGACTCGATCGGGGGGGTTGTGGAAGCAGTTGCCCGCCACGTACCTAAAGGTTTAGGAGAGCCAGTTTTTGATAAACTAGAGGCAGACCTAGCCAGGGGAATTATGTCCCTCCCAGCTACCAAAGGCTTTGAAATTGGTTCAGGTTTTGCCGGAACTCTCATGACTGGAAGTGAACATAATGATGAGTTCTATACTGATCCCCAAGGAAAAATTCGGACTACAACTAATCGATCGGGCGGTATCCAAGGAGGTATTAGTAATGGAGAGCAGATAATTTTACGGGCTGCCTTTAAGCCAACTGCTACCATAGGACAAGAGCAACGCACGGTTACTAAAACTGGAGAATCTACCCTCCTAGCTGCCAAAGGTCGCCACGATCCCTGTGTTTTACCCAGGGCTGTACCAATGGTAGAAGCAATGATAGCTTTAGTATTGTGTGATCATCTGCTTAGGCATCAGGGTCAGTGTAGTACCAAGTTTTAGGGTTAGTGCCAAAGAAGCAGGGATTTTCCTGCCAAAATAAAAACTATTCAAGTAAGTAGCCTCAAACAAGTAGTGATCTATGGTAAGTACAATGGATTCTGAATTTCTAATTCAATTTTGGGGCGTGAGAGGCAGTGTTCCTTCCCCCGGTAGTGATACCATTCGCTACGGTGGTAATACTTCCTGCATAGAAATGAGGATTGGAGGGAAGCGCTTAATCTTCGATGGGGGAACGGGGCTACGCATGTTGGGCAAGAGTTTGAAACCAGAAATGCCCATTGATGCCCATATGTTTTTTACCCACTACCATTGGGATCATATTCAGGGAGTTCCTTTTTTTGCTCCTGCTTTTACGGAAGGGAATTGTCTACATATTCATGGGGCAGTACCAACTCCGGGGATTTCTATGGAAGATCATTTCCAAGGGCGAGTGCTACATATCAATTCCCCCGTGCCAGTGCAGCAGCTTCGAGCCGAGATTAAATTCCATGATCTCGTCTGTGGTGAGACTTTTAATGTGGATGATATTACGATCGAAACAGCACCTCTAAATCATCCTAATGGGGCAATGGGTTATCGAGTCACATGGCAAGACCATTCAGTTTTTTACTGCACCGATACAGAACATTTTGAAGACCATCTAGATGAGAATGTGATGCGCCTAGCCCGGAATGCAGATATGTTGATCTATGATGCGATGTACACCGATGAAGAATATCATGACCCCAAATCACCCAAAGTTGGCTGGGGACATTCCACATGGCAAGAGGCTCTCCGGGTCGGGAAAGCAGCGGGAGTGAAACGGGTGGCAATTTTCCACCATGAACCAAACCATACCGATGATTTCCTAGATAAAATCGCTCTTCAAGTGGCAGAAATTGCTCCCCAGAGTTTCATGGCCAGGGAAGGGCTGGTAGTTAGTGTGAAATAATGGATAATAATCACCAATGGCATTGGCAAGAATGGCAAGGCTTGCCCTATCTACGCTGTAGTTTGCTCCAAGATTGGCAGCATGGTTTTTTTACCCAGCAATTTTCCCCCCAGTTGCCAGAGGAATTAGTCCAAGTTCTGCAACCAGAGGCACAGGTATATCGCGTAAAGCAAGTCCATGGAAAACGGGTTTTGCCCACGGATGAGGTAGTGGCTGGGGTGGAGGCGGATGGTTTGTGGACACAGGATGCCTTGACAGCAGTATGGGTGTGTAGTGCTGATTGTACCCCGGCACTAATTGCCGATCGCACTACCGGAAAAGTTGCAGCAGTCCATGCGGGATGGCGAGGCACAGCCTTAAAGATTATTCCTGAAACTATCCACCAATTAATCCACTCTGGCAGTAAACCAGAGGATTTGGTAATTGCTCTAGGTCCGGCGATCGCTGGAGAAGTCTATCAGGTATCAACTCAGGTAGCAGCGGAAGTCGGTGCGAGTATTGTGGATGGTTCTCCTGACCTACCTCCTGCGGAGATTCTGAGGTTGTTGCAAGCTTTACCAGAATCCCCAATTCTTGAAGATGCTCATCCCGGTAGAGTCCGTTTAGATGTGCGCTTGGTTAATACTCTGCAAATGCAGCAATTGGGAATTATTTCAGAACAGATTGCGATCGCTCCCCACTGTACCTATCAACAACCAGAGCATTTCTTTTCCTACCGCCGTCAGAAACTCAAAAAAGTCCAATGGTCAGGAATCGTCAGCCATTAGCAATAATATTAATTGGTTGATCAAAAGTTGATTTTAGCAATTGGGTTAAAGATTGGTGATCAAGAGGACGAGAGAATAAATAACCTTGCCCAAATTGACAGTCTAGGTTAGAGAGTTTTTCTGCCTGAAATCCAAATTCAATGCCCTCTGCCACGGTATTCATGTCTAAGCTATGAGCCAAGGCGACAATCATTTCAATAATTTCTGTATTTCCATCTCCATTATTTCCAGCTGTGAGACGATTAACAAAAGATTGATCGATTTTTAAAGTATTGATAGGCAGAGTATGCAATCGGTTTAGAGAAGAATAACCAGTTCCAAAGTCATCAATACAGAGGTTAATTCCCAACTCTCGCAATTGATTTAATGCCTCTAATTGAGCATCTGTATTTTCTAAAAAGCAGCTTTCTGTAATTTCTAATTTTAGATAACATCCTAATAATCCAGTTTTATGGAGTATAAGTTTGATATTTTTAACTAAATCTTGCTGCTTGAGTTGAACTGGAGAAATATTAACATTAATAAATAGGCTGGAACCATCAGAAAATTCTTGATGCCACTGTTTCATTTGTC
>JANMHD010000017.1:0-11030 GCA_031374985.1 Coleofasciculaceae cyanobacterium OTE_70_metabat_329
CCCAGGGAGTTTTGTTACCCCTTAGGTCCGATAGTTTGTAGTATTTTATTTTGGTAGTATGGCAGTTCCTAGATCAGGACATCCGAGGGGCTTAAGCCCCTTGTTCTAAAATCTATTTCTTACAGCAATTTATGTTCAGAAGAGTGGAAAGAAAACCCTCTAAATATCCCTTATAAAGGGAGAATTGAAGATCAAGATTGTGGTTTACTAGATCGCAATCTGCTGTAAATTATAAATAATTTATTTTAAGGCATCCTTTAGTACAGTTCTAGCAGCAAGATGATTACGGGTTGAAGTAAGAATTTCTGACTCCCGCTCTAGACGAGATATAGTATCTTGCATTTCTAAAAGAGATTGTTGTTCTTGGGGAACTCCTTGGAGATTGCTAGCAACCCAGTAGGAAAGTTCTAGGGGCAGACTAGGTAAATCTGAGGGTAGTTCTAGTTTTTGATCAGCTAACTTACCTGATAGCCTCACTACATCTTGGAGGAGTTGTTTAACTTCCCCCGCTAACTGTCGGGTATCTTTGGCAGGGGAATAATCTTCTATCCATTCTACCAAAGCTGTGAGGTAGGGCTTTTCCCGGATATATTCAAGAATACGAAATCTTTGTTGCCCCAAGGTTAGGATTTTTATCCGATCGTCCGGCAGTCTTTGGAAGTGAATAATCTCTGCACAACAGCCGACATTGGCAACTTGACTTTTTTCAGGGTCGTACATCAGTACCCCAAAGCGGCGATCGCTCTCCAGAATAGTATTCATCAGAATTCGATAGCGAAACTCAAATATATGTAGAGGCAGGGGGCGACCGGGAAACAAAACTAATTCTGGTAGAGGAAATAAGGGCAGTTCTCTAACGGCGATCGAGGAGGGAGTTACCATGCTAGTGCTTAGGATTGACAGCGATATTTTGATACTTCATTTATAATGTAACTGATTTTTTCCCAGAAAAAATTACCGCCCCCATATTTTCCTCCCCAGCATAGCAAGTACCAAAACAATTAGGACAAGGATATTTTTGGGGTGCGTCGAGGATAGGCAATGGGCTTGAACCTATTATTCTCAAACTTATTCTCAAACTCCTTAATGCCCTAACTGTTAGTTGGTTTGGAGGGGTGAAGGAGTAGGATCATTGAGGCTTAGGGGAATTTCGATGACTGGGCGGTTGACCGCAATCATCAATAACTCTGATTTAGGTTGAGCTTTAGCAGGAAAATTGGGTTCCTGGACTACTTGGAAGGATGAAGGTGCAGAATTGGGTGTCAGCAAAGAAGATAATGCTCCTACTGCCAAGGCTGCGATCACCCCGCCAATTCCAAATCCTAAGCGAAGCCGCCGCCGCTTATCTACTTTAGCAAAGACCTGCTGAGTTAGACTTGCTGCTGATTGGGAAGCTATAGGCAAAGGAAGGTTTTCTATCCCAATAAATCCTTGACGCAATTTCAACAGTCGTTTGTGGAGCCGCTGCATTTCAGCATCGGTAGTCAACCGAGCTTGGACTTGTTGGCGCTCGATGGCCGTTACTTCACCGTCTAGAAAGGCACTAAGTAGTTCAAAATCATTTTTTTGGAGACTATCTAGATCCCCGGATGACATATTGCCAGGGATGGCAGTGGGGTCTTGATGATGGGTATTGTGGTTATCAAACATTTTTGTGATCAACCCCCTAGGGGATAAGGCAGAATAGCTGATGAAATGGGGACAAAGAACTTAAATAATTTAACATCTAAATCTTAAAATATTTAAACTTTAATTATCTAAATAATCATGGAGCAGAAACTGTAACCTAGCTCTTGCTCTAGCAATCCGGGATTTCACTGTACCTAAAGATACCTGAGTAATATCGGCAATTTCTTCGTAGGATAAGCCCTGAATTTCTCGCATGACAATGGTGGTACGGAAAACCTCTGGCAGGTCGGCGATCGCCGCTTGGAGCTGCTCATAAAATTCCCTAGTACTCATATTTTGGTCTGGGCTTGGTTGTTCCGCTGCAATTTCCCAATCCATCTCTCCGTCGCCCACACGCCTTGGGGCATCTAGAGATAAGGGATGAGCTACCCGCTTACGTTTGCGTAGTTCATCATAGAACAGGTTAGTGGCGATTCGGCTTAACCAGCCTTGAAATTTAGCCGGTTCCTGAAGTCGTTGGATATGCCGATAGACTCGCAGCCAAACTTCTTGGGCGAGGTCAGAGCGATCTTGCCAGTCAGGAGCTAAATGGTACAGAACCTTGTCCACATGGGATTGATACCGCCGGAGCAGCTCGGCAAAGGCAGTGCGATCGGGGCTAGTTCCTGTTTGGCAATATTGAATCAATTCATAATTAGAAAGTTTATCTGGAGACACAGGCTTGTGAGGAATTGTTGCCCCAACTGTTGACCAAAATACAGGAACTGATGTACTCATGGGTGGCTCTAGGAAGAATAATAGAATTTCCTATCCTAGATAACAAAAATTGAGCAAAAGTTCCCTAGATAAGAAAATTAGGGGAAAATCAATCCAAGTCTAGCGGTGGAGATTTTTGTTCATAGTTGGGGGCATAAACTTGCAGGAGACTACTCACCTGCCGCAGAACATCGGTGCCATTACTTTTCCCCAGTGCCGCCCGCTCCAAACCAAAATCTGGATGGTCTACATTCTGGGTAATTGCAGCCATAACTTGTTGGGTAATTAACTCATGGAGAGCTTCCTTGGCTCGCTGGCGTTGATATTTTGCTCCTTCTTCCGTGGTGGCATAGAGGGGTGGCAATCGATTTAGGGCGTAGGCGGCAATATCCCCGACATCAAGAACACGATCGCTACTCTGTTCAATTTCTGCCACTCTGGTGATAGATTCCGTCAAGACTAATTCTTCCATGACATTGATAAATTGCTTCCGGGGAATTGCCACTACTTCCCCAGTTAACAAAGCCCCCATCAGGCGATCGAGAGCCATGTATTCTTCGATCAATAGTTCAGAGGCAGTATCACAAATTCTCCCGACTTCCGTTTCCATCACCGGGGTCAGATAGCCATCCTGTAGTGCCTGTTCAACAATTTTTTCTATGGTCATAAATTTATAGATGTGGATAGTAGACCTCTGCTAACAATCACTCTCTCCCCCAGAAGCGAGCCATCATAACTCAAAAATACCATAAGCCCATCAATACCAACTAGATCGAATCTACCCTCCTAGAAAAATATTTTATAAATATCTTAAATATCTTCAAGTTACTTCCCAAGTTTACCTCTAAGAACTATCGCTTCCCCAAAGGAATAAGTCCCGACAGCGATTAGTAACCCTAAGTTGATAGCAACCTTAGTTGAATCTTTTAGCTAAATATATTCTTAAGGATATTTAACCCCAAAGATATGGTCATTAATTGCTCTTCGCTTAAATGCTCCAGCCGGGTAATAATTTCTTCATTGGTCTGCTTCCGGCTGTACTGGAAATGGGTATCCCCTTCTACTGTCAGAGTTAGCACTACTTGGCGGCGTTCTTGAGGATGAGGGGTACGATCGATTAAGCCCCGTTGGACTAAACGTTCAATCATGGCCGAGGCAGTAGCTTTAGTAATCCCCAAATGCTCGGCCACTACTGATAGAGATATGCCGGGCTGGCGATATAAAAGTGCTAAAACCCGAAATTGTGGTACAGAGAGAACGCTATGACTCCGCATTTCAGTACGGATAAATTGCATCACAGCAGGAATAGTTGCCATTAGCTTAGCAGCACATTGCTGAGAGTTTTCACTGGAATAGGAGCAAGGCGATCGATTAACACTCATGAAATTATTGAAAAATTAAAAATCAAGGAATTAAAAAATAATAAATTTAAGAACCTGCTACGGGTAAACTCTATCAAAGTAATAGTTAGCTACACTAACTATAGCAACCAAAGTTTTTATTCCTATGAGCAAATTATCCTTCAATTTTGTGAATTTATCGGGATTAACTCTGGTGGGTTTGGCTTATTTGGTGGGGTGTAGTCCTTCAGGGGCGCAAACAGATAAAGCTAGTACCTCAAAACCTCCAGTTCCCGTTGTCTTGGCCGTAGCGACTTCTAAGACAGTTCCTACCGTAGTGAAAGCTACGGGAACTGTCCAAGCCTACTCTACTGTTTCTATCAAGTCTCAAGTGGCGGGGCAAATTATGGCGGTCTATTTCAAGGAGGGGCAGGAAGTCCAGAAGGGAGATATTTTATTTGCCATTGACCCCCGTCTTCTCCAAGCTGCGCTAGATCAGGCGATCGCTAATCGAGCACGCACCTTTGCTCAAGTATCTCAAGCAGAAGCGGCTCTAGCCCAAGCCCAAGCCCAAGTAGCTCAGGTAACTGCCAACTTAGACCGGGATGCTGCTCAAGCTAGAAATATCAATGTCCAAGCCCAGCGTTATGCGGGTTTGTCGGGGGAAGGAGTTGTTAGCCGGGAACAGGCAGACCAGTACCGGACTAATGCCGAGGCTCAAAATGCCGTAGTGAGTGCAACCCAGAGCGGAGTAGTGAGTGCGATCGCAGCGGTGGAGGCGGCTAGGGCTAATGTAGAAAGTGCCCAAGCTGCTGTTCAGGCTGCTGATGCCACGGTGGATAATGCAAAAACACAACTTTCTTTTACGACTACCTATGCGCCGATCGATGGTCGCACCGGTAGTCTCAAGGTAAGTCAAGGAAATTTAATTAACAGTAATGACTCCAATCCCTTAGTGGTGATTAGTCAAACTCGCCCTATCTATGTCAGTTTTTCTATTCCTCAGCGGCTTTTAGGAGAACTCAAGCAATATCAAGCCCGTAACAAATTAACCGTAGAGATTTTACCTCCCACATCTAGTACACCCTCATCTCCTTCTCTTGCATCATCCTCTAAACCAGAGACTTCTCCTGCACCATCAAATCCATCATCTCAAGTATCTCCCTCGCCTTCAGTCTCACCCTCGGTTTCCCCATCACCTCGTGGCTCCTCCCGTGAATCAGCAGCTTTGCCCGATCGAGTTTTACGGGGAGAACTAACTTTTATTGATAGTACGGTAGATATCACTACAGGCACGATTCAAGTCAAAGCTGATTTCCCTAATGCTGATGGGCGTTTAACTCCGGGGCAACTAGTAAATGTTTCCCTCAAACTAAAGGAAGACGTGAATGCGATCGTGATTCCTGCCACAGCAATCCAAATGGGACAGAAAGGTACTTTTGTCTACGTAGTAAAACCAGACAAAACCGTGGAGATCAGACCAGTCACCCCCGGAGATCCAGTAGATAACCAAGTAGTGATCAAAAAAGGCCTAACTTCTGGAGAAGAGGTAGTAGTGGACGGGCAATTTAACTTAACTCCCGGTTCTACAATTCAAGAAAAACCAGTACCGGAGAAATCAGTGAACCCTAAGTAGGGTGGGAAATGCCCCCTATTTGGATTTTACTTACTTATTTAGGTTGAGGTTAATGGCTACAGAAACAGTTAATCCCCATTTTCCACCCCCTGTACTAAATTTCTCCTAAAGTGGGCATTGCCCATCCTACGGATAACTGATAATTGGTAACTGATTTATGACTAATCTTTCAGAAATATTTATTCGCCGTCCCGTCATGACTACCTTGCTCATGATTGGAATTTTGGTTTTTGGACTAAGTAGTTATCGTTTGTTGTCGGTGAGTGATTTGCCTAATGTGGATTTTCCAACTATTCAGGTATCGGCCAACCTCCCCGGAGCTAGTCCCGAAACTATGGCGGCGGCGGTAGCCACTCCCCTAGAGCAGCAATTTTCTAGTATTGCTGGGATTAGCTCCATGAACTCTAGTAGCTCCCTAGGCAGTACCCAAGTTACCCTGCAATTTGAACTCACTCGGAATATTGATGGGGCAGCCCAGGATGTGCAATCGGCGATCGCTAAAGCCGCCCGGCAGTTACCTTCTACCATGACGAATCCGCCTTCTTTTCGCAAGGTCAACCCCGCCGATTCACCGATTCTCTACATTTCCCTGAGTTCCGAAGTCTTGCCCCTAGTGACGGTAAATAAATATGCCGAAACCGAACTGGCACAAAGGCTATCCATGATCGATGGGGTGGCACAAGTTAATATTTTTGGCTCCCAAAAGTATGCCGTTCGAGTCCAGTTAGACCCCCAAGCTCTGAGTTCTCGGGGGATTGGGCTAGAAGAGGTGGCCGATGCTATTAATAAAGGCAATGTCAATATACCCACGGGGACTCTCTACGGCGAACAACAAAATGCCACCATTACAACCAATGGTCAGTTACAGAATGCCGGGGACTTTCGATCGCTAATTGTGACCTATCGCAATGGCGCCCCAGTCCCCTTAGGCGAGCTTGGGCAAGTTGTGGACGGAGTGGAAAATGATAAGGTTGCTGCCTTTTATAACGGTACGCCGGGGATTCTTTTAGCCATCCAGCGCCAACCGGGTACCAACACTGTCAAAATTGTCGAGCAAATTAAGGAACTATTGCCAGACTTTCAAAAGCGACTCCCCGCCGCCATTAACCTAAATATTTTGTTCGATCGTTCTGCTCCTATCAAAGAAAGTATAGAAGATGTAGAATTTACGCTGCTACTGACGATCGGCTTAGTAATCCTAGTAATTTTCCTATTTCTCCGCAATGTCCGAGCTACCATAATTCCCAGTCTGGCTGTCCCCCTCTCTCTAGTAGCAACTTTTGGGGTGATGCTGGGGCTGGGTTATTCCCTCAACAATTTATCCCTGATGGCTTTAACCTTAGCGGTAGGTTTTGTGGTAGATGATGCAGTGGTCATGCTAGAAAATATTGTCCGGCATATAGAAATGGGGGAAAGTCCTTGGGAAGCCGCCCTAACCGGTTCTAGAGAGATTGGGTTCACGATTCTGTCCATGACTATTTCCCTCGTAGCGGTATTTATTCCTGTAGTTTTTATGGGGGGAATTCTGGGTAGGCTGTTCCGGGAATTTGCTGTCACTATGAGTGTGGCCATCCTTATTTCTGGATTTATCTCCCTCAGCCTAACTCCTATGCTTTGCTCTCGATTTTTAAGCCCGCCCCATTCAGAGCAGCCAGATCACTTAACAGTCAACAGTAAACAGTTATCAGGTGGCACATCCCAAGATTTAAGTATGGAGTTGCCCTTAGAAGAACCATTACCAGATAATCCAGAGGAGGCGAACTCTCCAACAGAGTTTCAAAATTCTTCTATCAAGAAAGAAGAGAAATTTAGGAAGAGGTTCAGGATTGCTACAAAGGGTTTATTAACTAAGCTTTATGACAGTTCAGAATGGTTTTTTGATACTGTCCAAAATTTTTATGGGAGAACCTTAAAGTTATCTTTGAAACATCACCGCCTGACGATGATATTTTCTGGGGCAATTTTGGTGGGGACGATCGCTCTTTTTATAATCATTCCTAAGGGTTTTATTCCCAACACCGATATTGGGCAAATTACCGCTACAGTGCAAGCCGCCCCGGATATTTCTTTTCCAGCAATGATTCAACATCAACAAGCGATCGCCAAAATTTTGGAACAGGATGAAAACATTGCAGCGGTCAACTCCACCATTGGATCGGGAGGAACTAATAGTGGGCGGTTTTTTATTCGCCTTAAACCCCGCAACCAAAGAAAGCTCAATGCTGATGAAATAGTACAGAAACTCCGTTCCAAGGTATCCGGGGTACCGGGGTTGAAAGTTTTTCTGCAAAATCCTCCCGCTATTAATATTGGCGGCCAGCAAACCAAAGCCCAGTATCAATTGACTCTGCAAGGAACTAATATCGAAGAGCTATATGCTGCTGCCCCTAAGTTAGAAACTCAATTACGCCAACTGCCAGCTCTACAAGATGTCAACAGTGATTTACAGCTAAAAAATCCTGAAATTAAAGTCCAAATCAACCGTGACCAAGCAGCTATTTTGGGTTTAACGGCTAATCAAATTCAAACTACCCTGAATAATGCCTATAGTGGTCGTCAAGTTTCTACTATCTATGCAGCAGATAACCAATACTCCGTGATTCTTGGTCTTGCTCCCCAGTTTCAACAAGATCAAGCCGCCCTAAATTTACTTTCTATCCGGTCTACCAGTGGTCAATTGGTTCCCCTAAGTACAGTGGCTACGGTTAGCAGATCCAACGGGCCGTTAAGTATCAATCATCTAACTCAATTACCCTCCGTCACTCTGTCTTTTAACCTCAGACCCGGCATTGCCTTGGGAGATATCACCGATAAAATTAATGATGTAGCTAAGCAAACCCTACCTGTAGGGGTTACTACTAGTTTTCAAGGTTCGGCTCAAGCATTTCAAGCATCCCTATCGGGCTTAGGTTGGCTGCTGTTGATTGCGATCGCCGTAATTTATATTGTCTTAGGGATTCTTTATGAAAACTTTATCCATCCCATCACCATTTTATCTAGTCTCCCGTCGGCGGGTTTTGGGGCTTTGCTGACTTTGATGATATTTCAAGTAGATTTGAATATCTATGCCTTTGTGGGGATTATTCTGTTAATTGGGATTGTCAAGAAAAATGGGATCATGATGGTAGATTTTGCAATTACGGCTCGAGCACAGGGAGATAGCCCCTACCAAGCAATTTATAAAGCCTGTTTAGTCCGCTTTCGCCCTATCATGATGACTACAATGGCAGCTTTGATGGGAACCCTACCGATCGCCCTAGGTTTAGGGGCAGGAGCGGATGCCCGTCGTCCCCTTGGTTTAGCAGTGGTGGGAGGATTAGTTTTTTCGCAATTCTTGACTTTATACCTAACACCAGTTTTTTATACTTATATGGAATCTTGGCAAAATAACCGAAACAAGCCCGAATACAGAGAAAATATGAAATTAAATTCCATAGATTAGGATGCCCTATCTTAACCAAGCATCACCAATAATCCTCTAGATATACCAATCCTCTAGATATAGCAATCCTAAAGAATTTCTAAGTTATCGATACTAAGAACGGCGTATCCAAAGAGTACACCTTTTTCAACTCAACTAGAATTGGTATAGACTGCTACAGGAAATTACATCTACAAACAATTACATGAATAATGTCATCGACCAAGAAATTTGGCTAAATCAAGCTGATTATGCCAAAAAACTAAGACCTTTATTGCCCCCGGAGGCTTTTGTCCCCGATCGGGGTAAGCTCTGGATTCTGTTAATTAATCTAGCAATTTTAATCCTTGGTTGGGGGATTGCTGCCCATTTAGACCTGTGGCGATGGTATCTCCTCTGGATTTATCTGCCCCTAGCTTTGGTAATGGGAAATAGTGTAATTATTTTGCTATTTAGCACCCATGATTTTTTACATAGTAAGACTATTAAAAGCCCTTGGTTACGGCAAGTTATTAGTTTATTAGGATTGACCATGCTTTGGATGCCGCCGACTCTATGGAAGGCAGTCCATAACCGGGAACATCATAATAAGACTAATTCTCTCCAGGATCCCGATCGCAACTATCTAGATTCTCAACCAAAAACTTGGGGTAAGTGGATCCAAAATGCCTTTGTCCCATCGGCAGAAGTTCATCCAGTTCTGCTGACTATTGGCATGGCTCATGCTTGGGGTGTGCATACTTTTCGGAACTTGACTTCTGTTCTATTATTTAACAATCAGGGGGCAAAATATCCCATAGTTGCTTTTGGGGTGAGTGAGAAGGAAAGAAGATCGATCGCTCTAGAGTTATTAGTCATGATGGGAATCCATTTGAGCATTGTGACATTCTTAGGATTTCATCCAGTAAAACTGATTCTGAGCTACTTTCTGCCCCTCTGGATTGGCTATAGTGGCTTAATTTTCTACATCTACACTAACCATATGTTGTGTCGTATGACCCCCACCAATGATGCTTTGATTAATAGTCTCTCGATTCGTGTACCGAGGATATTTGATCGCCTCCACTGCAATTTTTCTTACCATACAGAACACCACATTTTCCCCGGCATCAACTCTAATTACTATCCTCTAGTTCAGGAACTGATCCAAACCCACTATGGCGATCGCTTCAACCTGATGGATGCGGGGCAAGCCTGGCGATTAATGCTGGCAACCCCCCGTCATTACAAATCTGAGGAGGTTTTTACCGACTGGTCTGGCAACAAATCCATTCCTTGTCCAGCCTTGAATGCTACTCTAGACGAGTAATATCCTCCGTACTGGGGGGAATATTCTTTAAATTCTTTAATTCTTAGTCAGAGAGAAATCGGGAATATTACAGCACTTTTCTAGTTCCTAGATGACATACAAGGGGCTTAAGCCCCTTGTGACTTACAGCAATTTGTGTTCAGATAAGTGGGGAAGAAAAACCCTCTAAATTTCCGCACTAACGTGCCGCTACGCCAGAGCAAAGGGAGACTTGAAGATTAAGACTGTAGCTTACTAGATTGCAATCTGCTGTAAGAAGAATGTTACCCTGAGAAAAACTAGACTTGAGCTACGATTGCCTCCCTTAGAGAACTAGTTTCCTGTTTTTGGATCGCTGCAAATAGACGATTGAGAGCGTTGATGTAGGCTAACGCAGAAGCAACTACGATATCTGTGTTAGCAGAATGGCCAGAGTAGATTCGTCCTTGCTCATCCCGGAGACGGATGGTAACTTCCCCGATCGCATCAATCCCGGACGTGACAGATTGCACCGAGAACTCAATCAACTCATTAGGAACCTGCACCACTCGATTAATTGCCTTGTAGATAGCATCTACTGGGCCTGTCCCGATCGCTGCATCCATTAATTCTTCTCCCCTAGGAGTCCGAATAGTTACGGTAGCTGTGGGCTGGGCATTGCTGCCGCAGGATACTTGGACAAGTTCGAGCTTGAATAGTTCAGGAGCCTGTTGGATTTCATCATTGACGATCGCTTCCAAATCCCAATCAGTAATTTCTTTTTTCTTATCAGCAAATTCCTTAAACCGGAAGAAGGCATTATTTAACTCAGTGTCAGCAAGTTCAAAACCTAAGTCCTTGAGGCGAGTCCGAAAAGCATTGCGCCCAGAGTGCTTACCCAATACAATCTGGTTATCATGCAAGCCAATGGATTGAGCATCCATAATTTCGTAGGTGAGTTTATTTTTTAGCACCCCGTCT
>JANMHD010000053.1:0-2293 GCA_031374985.1 Coleofasciculaceae cyanobacterium OTE_70_metabat_329
CCAAAAATTAAACCAGATTTAAAGAGTTTTTGTCTATCTTTTTTCTGACTTATCTTAATAAATGATGTCGCTAAACTGGATAGAGATATTTCAGAATTGTCTTTTTGGTCTTGGATAAATTCTTGAGCATCACGAAGCCTACGTTTCTCGAATAAATAATCATTGGAATTTTTAGCTTGCTGCCACTCTTCTGCTGCTTGCTCAATTTTCCGTTTCTTGATCAGGTTTTCCCGTTGATTCCCTAACCATGTTTTGAGGTCTTGCCATTCATTGATCAAAACTTCATGGGCAATTTCAATTATTTCTACCTGTTGATCGTTTGAAGAAGTAATTAATATCCATTCACCTGTTTTTGCAAAATAACTGATCACACTACGGATAAGTTTAGTATCCTGTCCGGGTTTAGTCAATTTAGCAATAGGCACACGACGACGGGTATATTCGTTGTTGTCATTGATTTGGATCAATTCCAGAAAGATTTGTCGAGCAATTTTCTGCTTATCTTTCTGTTCCTTCAAAGAGTCATAAGTCTCCTTTGCTTTTTTTGCCAAAGCTCCACCTACCCCGCCCAAATTATCTAGAGTTTCTGCGGGTTCTGCCCCCTCTCTCCTCTGCTCCCAAATCTCATACAAAACAAACTGCAACAGCGGCAAAGCCGACTCCTTACCCTTACTTTCTCTTATTAGCCTATTCACTGTCACCTGATCAAATTCATACCCAGCCATTTTAGCGGGTTCAGTAATGGCGAGTTGTAGTTCCTCCACTTGTATGATGGGAACGAGATAACCTTGGGAAGAAAACAGTTTATTCAGACGAGGATGTTGCTGAGTTTTCCCCAAAAAATCACTCCGCATCGTGATAATAACTGATACATATTGGGAATGATCGCTTGCGGCGCATAACAAATTTTCTACGAAGGCATCGCACTCCGCCCTATTCTCTTGACCAACCGTGTAGATTTCTTCAAACTGATCCACCAAGATAATTAATGGAGAGTTGGCAATTTCAGGTAAAGTACAGGCAATATGGTGTAACCCGTGAAAGTTTTCCTGTTTATCGAGTGACCATAATATATCCTCGAACTCCAAGGCTTTCTGTGCAGGAACACTATCACCAGTAGCAAATTTAGCCAGCATTATTGCCAATGCTTTCAAGGGATGTGTACTAGGATTTAATACTGCAACCCGACCCTGATTGCGTCCGGGGAAAGGCTGCTTCCCTATCTCAGGGATTAACCCCGCCAGTGCTAAGGAAGATTTCCCAGATCCTGACGCACCATAAATAGGCAATATTCGTACAGTCTTGGGATCGACCTGCAAATTTTGGAACCGCCACCATAGCTCCTTAATTAGAGCGTCTCGTCCAAAGAAGCGATCGCTATCCCGTTCTTGAAATGCCCGTAACCCTTGATAAGGATTAGCTCCGATGTTATTTGTAAGATTTTGGGGTGTTTCTCCCGGTTTAGCTGAGGATGTTGTATTGGAGTGGATAATTGTTAGGCTTCCAATTACAAAACTGCCTGATATAGTGTCAGCCATTACCCCACTACTACTGCCTGCTTCGATGTGGCTCTGGTGAGGAGTAGAGTCGGAATTTGGAGAATTTGTCATAGGGCGATCATCCTTGATTGAGTAATGGATTCACTTACATATTGATGTCGCCTTGTATATCCACACTACCAAAAACTTTGCTGTCTTTAATATTGCCTCCTATCACTCCTGAATTGTCTCCCTTAACAGCAATATTGACTTGACCACTAATGGTTTCTTCTTGCAGAATTTTAGCGATCGCCTCCTTCAATTCACGATTTTCTTCCATTAACCTTTCTAATTTCTTCTGAAGAGCATCCTTGAAGTCCTGATCTTCTGGATCTGCAACTACTGCTGCAACAGCCTTCATTACATCGGGCTTTCCTTCTGCCTTAGGGCGTAGCTTATCCCAAATTTTCTTAATTGTCTCCCAATTCACATCCTTCCCAAGGGCACCACCGGCACTCTCAGCAACCTTATCCCCAAACTTGAGTAACAAAGGTAAACAGGCACTAAGAAGAGTTGTCAACTGCAAAATATCCATTTTGTCCTCACTTGTTTTTGAGATTAGTAACTTCCCTCCATCATATTTAGCGATCGGCTATAGGAGTGAAATCTTTACAAAAAGCTAATTTTAGAGAGAGATACAAAATATACTGCTGAGGAGAAAATTATGTTTTATATTTACAACTACAACAATTCAGCTATGTAGCTTGAAAAAGTTAGCGACAAAAATAGCTTATAGATAACTTAAAAGGTAAAAT
>JANMHD010000065.1:0-7790 GCA_031374985.1 Coleofasciculaceae cyanobacterium OTE_70_metabat_329
AAAAATTACTAGAAATTTAGGCTTGTGAAGATGGTACATATTTGTTATATTAATTAAGCCCAACTTTAGCCGGGATAGCTCAGTTGGTAGAGCAGAGGACTGAAAATCCTCGTGTCACCAGTTCAAGTCTGGTTCCTGGCACTTCTCCCATTTAATCTACAGAATTTAGGATAGTAATCCTAGAGTAAACTTTTTGCTACCCAAATATCTCTAAAATGTGGAAACATTTACGGCGGGGATAGAAGTTGTCGTACAAATCCAGCGATCGCAGCCTACCACAACCATTGCTGACTAAATGAATATAAGTCTTGATCTATTTATTTTTCCTGAAGTTGGAGAGGCTGCCAGCCGGGTTGCCAGAGACTCCGGGTGGTTAGACTTTTGGCATTAATCCAAAAGCGCACTTGGGGATCACAGGCAGCTACTAACTCTGCAAATACTAACTTGCCCTCATTTTTACGATTTGTCACCTGAAAATGTTTCCAACCAAAGGTATTATCCTTGGCTGTCCACTTGGAACCGACAAGATAGGGGAATTTTTGTTTCTTAGTCTTCATTTAGTTTAGGAGTTCTTTCTTGGCTTTGCGATCGCATCAACCTTGGCTCATCATCTTACTTTGGAACCAGAAAATTGTGAAGAAAATTAGGTAGTTTAGTTTTAGATTAGAACCCCTACAGAAGGCGATCGCCTACTCCGAAGTGTCTGGAGTTTAGTTTTAAATTGGAACCCCTACAGAAGGCGATCGCCTCCTCTGAAGTGCATGGAAACGAACCTCACAATTTCTCAACTTTTTTTGCTACACTTTGGATGCAGATATTTTTTAATTCACCTTACCGTTGTGAATAAAACAAGACTCGACACTATTAAAGTACTCGCCGGTGTGCTTGTTGCTATTGCTGTCATTCCTCAAGCTTGCTCTGGCTGGAAACCTGACCAAAAAGAAGAATCCAATATGACCAATACTCCGGCTAGGGTGAGTTTGGCGAGTGAGGTAGATGCCAATTATACTCAGCTACAAAATTTGTTGACGGCACGCAGGTACAAAGAGGCAGACCAAGAAACAACCCGGATGATGTTGTTTGTAGCTCGTCGGGAAAAGGAAGGTTGGCTAGATACCAAAGCCATTGGTAGTTTTCCCTGCCAAGATTTGCGCACTATTGACCAACTTTGGGTACAGAACAGCAATGGACGCTTTGGGTTTAGTGTCCAGAGACAAGTTTATAATCAGGTCGGGAAAGATTTGGTGAAGTTTGCTGACCAAGTAGAGTGGCGAGTGTACGGAGCTTGGAAAAACTATGATGAATTAATGGATGAGGAAATTGAGAAGGCTCCTCAGGCACATCTCCCTATCGAGTCGTTCATTTGGGAATTGGCGTCTCCCTTAGGAATTTGGGCGGGGGTAGAGTGGGGCACTCTCTTCTCTCGCGTCGAGACTTGTAAAATGTAACATATAAGGCTTACAAGATTTTTAAGAATTATTAAACGGTTCTTTTGTACAAAGCCATGCTGGTTCTGGGTTGACCATACCTTGCCCTGCTAAATCAATTTGAAATTACTAAATTATGAAGCTACAAGGCAATATCCTTATTCCTGAAGCCAAGCTTACCCAGTATCTATTAATTCATCGAGAATATGATGATAAATCCAAATTTTTGGCTCAAGCTGGATTTACCCACAACAACTCAACTCAACTCAAACAAGCCATCCTTACTCTCATTGAAACCCATGATGCTGTGATAGATCGCCAAAATAAATACGGGACATTTTATCGGGTTGAAGGTAATCTTATGGGTACAAAGAGGTTTCTTGCTGTTGTTACAATTTGGCTAAAACGTACCGAAGATGGAAATATTCAGTTTATTACTCTAAAACCAAGAAAATGAATGAACCTACGATTGATCTATATAGCCGCATCTTTTTAAATCGAGATTTTCCTGAATACAACCTCCAAAAAGGCGATATTGCCACTTTCATTGATACTGTTCCTGATCCCGAAGGTATGGAAGAAGGCTATATCCTCGAAGTTTTTAATGCCTTGGGTGAATCTATTGATACCGTCATCGTACCCAAGTCAGCCGTTACAGCCCTAAGCTCTAACGAAATCCCCTCTGTGCGCCCCCTTGTCTCAGTCTAATAACTCTCACTTGGCGGGATAAGGGTGGTTTGGGTGTTCATAGTTATTATTCTTACTCCAGATTATTTGCCTAAACTCTTGCTAATTATTTACTATGAGCGCTATACCAGCGGACTAAATTCCGGGCTAACTTGTGATGATTATGACGGACTAGGGCTGTATCTACATCTTCATCCATGATGTTGGCGAAGACAATCCGCCGTCCTAGGGCTGTAATATCTTCTCGATCAAGAAATACCGGATGAGATTGTTCTTGGGCATAGTGGATCAGAGTCCGGGCTGAGGGGACTTTTTTGTGGACAATGACCGCATCAAAAAGTTTTTGGCCACAGGCACGATCGATCGCTCGGATATGATCCGCCACCGAATAACCATCGGTTTCCCCCGGTTGGGTCATGATATTGCACACATAAATACTTGGCACATTCCTAGCTGGGTTCGCATTGGCAGTGCGGAGTAGTATGGCATCTCGAATTTCTGGGACTAATAAATTAGGAATCACACTGGTATATAAACTACCAGGACCAATGACAATATAATCGGCTTCTTGAATTGCTTGGACTGCGGCAGGTAGAGCGATGGGGTGATCGGGGTGACAGCCAATTTTGACAATCTTGCCGTTGGCCGCTGTAATATTTGATTCCCCTTCAATGCGGCGACCATCAGCTAGTTCAGCCCAGAGGCGCACATCCGTCAGGGTTGCTGGTAGAACTTTCCCCCGCACTGCCAAAACTTCAGAACTGGCAGCGATCGCCTGCTCCAGATCCCCCGTAATATCCGTCATAGCAGTCAGGAATAAATTGCCAAAGCTATGCCCCGTCAAACCATTTCCATTGACAAACCTATACTGAAATAACTCGGTTAATAGTTTTTCTTGGTCTGCCAGCGCCGCTAGACAATTACGAATATCCCCCGGCGGCAACACACCAAAATCTTTACGGAGCCTGCCAGAGGAACCCCCATCATCAGCCACCGTGACAATAGCAGTAATATTAGCACTATAATTTTTCAACCCCCGCAGGAGAGTTGATAAACCTGTGCCGCCGCCGATCGCCACTATTTTAGGACCCCGTTTCAGACGACGGTGCGTAATTAACAAGTCTACCAACTCATCATCTTTATCAGGCTTGAGAACATCGGTAATTGCCTCTAGCGATCGAGTCTGCCCCAAAAACACAAAGAATATGCCTAACACAATCACCAAAGGACCCGAAACGTTCCGGGGCATAATTGTAGCTAACCACTCAACAGAATTACCAGCCACCTGCATCAAGTAAAATATCGGGGTTAATCTTACCCAGATTGCCAAGCCCAGACTAGTTAGCACTACCCCCACGGCACTTAGCAGTAGCCACCGCTTCACTAGCAAACCGGGAGCTAACCACTTAAACCATCGATTAACCATCCGTTGAGATTTATGGCTACTCTCAACCTTAGTGCTACTGTCTTCGGCTTTGTCTCTAGGTGAGGTTTTCATAAAGAAAGGAGGGAGGAGGTAAGGGGAGGTACAGGAAGGTACAGGGAGGTAAAGAATTTAAGGGAAATTATAAGGAATTAAGGGGAGTTACGGGTAAGGAAGAGGGATCAAGTTGGATGAACGGCTAAAGGTAAGTTCAGTAAATAAGCTCCTTTCCTTTACTCCTTTACTCTTCTACCTCCTACTCCCCACTAGGGTAAACCCCTTGGCTGTCCCCAACACTTGATTATTTGATAGTTGGAGTTTTTCCTTGATTTTTTCTAGGGCTGGTTGATCGAGTAAGAGATAAGGCTGAGATTCTGACCACAGTTGGCTGAGAGTATTAATATCCTTAGACTGAATTTGTCGATCGCAATAGAAACTCAGGCTAGGGCGATGGTAAGGAAAAGAAGTATACACTGCTGCTCCTAGTGGGGTTTTGGTTCTAACTAGAGCAGCTACGGCCGTGACTGGGAAGACTTCATTTAGTTCCCATAGCCACGACTGAGAACACATTAACATTATCAATGATAGATACATTCCACTAGCTAGGCACATTAAATAATTTTTGTCCCCTAGGCGGAGGTAAGCCGTAACGGTTCCCATAGTTAAAATTACGGTAATAGCCATGAGGATCAGTATTAATTGTCGATCGACTACCAGAAAATATCCTAAGCCTGCCACCCCAGCTAGGGTAAGTAGGCCAAAAACCCCCATCAAAAATTTTCTACCCCATTTTTTAGCCCTCTGGCTGCTCCAGTGCTGACTATCCCAAAGCTCGGCCAACTGCGCTCCCACAGCCCAAGCTACAAAGGGATATATAGGGATAATATACCAAGGTAATTTGGTTCCCATCACGGAAATTGGAAATAAATATCCCCCAAAACCTACTAATACTAAGCAACCCCAACTCCGCCAGCGTTGCTGCCATGCCAGATAAAGCCCTCCCGGCAAGAATAAAAGCCAAGGCATGGAGTATTTAATAATTTCTAATAGGTAATACCATACAGGGCCGGTATTGCTATGGACAACTTGAGAGATGCGATCGAAGGATTGATTTAAGAAATTTACCTGAATAAAAACCTGACCGTAGGCTTGAATCTGAGCTGCATACCATGCTGTTACGGGAATTAACGATAAAACTATCCCCAGCCAAAAATAGAAAGACTTAAAAACATACCAGCGCTGATCAAGAAATAAGAAAATTAGGGCGATCGCCCCTAGTAGCAAGACTAATATCCCCTTACTTAGGGCTAATAAAGCCATACCTAGACCAAATCCCAGCAAATACCAACGTTGTTTTTCTCCTTTCAGTAAACACCAGAGGGCAAATAAAAAGCACGTTACAGAAATTCCATCGTGCATAGCCAAACGCCCATGCCGAACTACGGGCAGCAGGGTGAGATAAACCACGGCACTGAAGACAGCGGGTACTTTTTGGCCAAATATCTGCTTGCCAATGTCATAAACTAAAGGAACAGCCAGGGCAGAAACGATCGCCAAAGGTAGTCTAGTAGTCCATTCATTCACACCCCCCAAGGTATAACTAAAGGCAATTAGCCAATACACCAGAGGCGGTTTTTCTAAGAATGGCGCACCGTGGGCTGTGGGATAAACCCAATTTTGAGTCCGATACATTTCCCTAGAAATAATGGCGTAGGTTCCTTCATCCCAGTCCCGGAGGGGGACATTTCCTAGGGCAACTAAATAAAGAAACAGGGCAGCAATAGTCAAAATCCAGAACCAAGGATAGTCACCATCTCTAGAAAAATTTTTCTGTGTAATCTGCATAGCTAGACATTCTAAATCTGTTCTGGATCAATTTCCAAGACTCCGGGGTGGGCAGCCAATTAATTAGCTCGTTGTTGGGCAGCTAGTGCTTGTTGTTGCTCCAAGATAGCAAATTCTCTTCATACTTCCTAAGCCAGAAAAGGGATTTACCAAAATTTTATGAATGAATAGGTTAATATCTTCAAAGATACCCCACAAATGTTATGAGTTCACACAGCAATTATCATGAGTAGTTTGTGAATCAGTCGTCGTAGTAAAGAATAGAAGGAAGATTATGTCTCAAGGAGAACGTTTACCAGTAGGGATTATCGGGGCTTCGGGCTATGGTGGGGTGCAATTAGTGCGCCTTTTGCAAGATCATCCCTCACTAGAATTAGTCTATCTGGGGGGTGATAGCAGTGCTGACAAGCCCTTTGCGGAGCTATATCCTCATCTGGGGCACAGTGTTAAATTAAAAATTGAAGCGATCGACTTAGATGCGATCGCCGAACGTTGCCGGGCAGTGTTTCTTTCTTTGCCGAACGGTTTAGCCTGTGATTTAGCTCCCCCACTGATAGCTAAGGGGGTCAAAGTTCTAGATTTATCGGCAGATTATCGCTTTCAGGACTTAGAAACCTATAGTAGCTGGTATGGCAAAAAACGGAGTGATCAGGCAGTCGCCGCCACTGCGGTGTATGGTCTACCAGAGTTGTATCGCGATCGCATCAAAGCTAGTTCCTTGATCGGTTGTGCTGGTTGCTATCCTACAGCCAGTCTTTTGGCAATTTCCCCTCTCCTGAAGCAGGGCTTAGTAGATCCAGAAACTATTATTATTGATGCTAAATCCGGGACTTCCGGTGGGGGCAGACAGGCAAAAGTTAGTCTCCTCTTGGCAGAGGCAGATAATTCCTTCTGTGCCTACGGAGTGGCCAACCATCGCCATACCCCAGAAATTGAGCAGGTATGTAGTGATTTGGCAAGGCAGGAAATGTTGGTGCAGTTCACACCTCATCTAGTGCCAATGGTGCGGGGAATTTTGTCCACGGTCTATGGCAAGCTCCGGGATCCGGGTTTAGTCCGGGAGGATTTATTAACTATTTACTCAGCTTTTTATCGCACTTCTCCCTTTGTCAAAATTCTTCCTGCCGGAATTTATCCTCAAACTAAGTGGGCTTGTGGGACAAACCTCTGCTACATCGGTGTGGAAGTAGACTCCCGGACTGGTAGGGTAATTGTCATGTCAGCGATCGATAACATGATCAAAGGGCAGGCGGGGCAAGCTATCCAATGCTTAAATATCATGATGGGCTGGGATGAGCAACTAGGACTGCCGCAGTTATGTTTCTATCCCTAAATTTTTAATTGGGGGGGCTTCGGCGACCCTCAGCCAGCGTAAATTGGTGTCTGAGCGGAGCCAAGGCTAGATTGTAATCTGCTGTAATTGAACCAAAATTGCTATAAATCATTCTTGATCGCCCTAGACCACTTCTTAAACTGGCTTCTAAGGATCTTCAAGACCTAGGGATTTACCTAAGATTAAGGGAACACAAAATCCAGCAGATTAAAGTTACCTATGAAAATCTAGGGAGAAAAAAGCCATGATGAAACCAGTAGGATTTACCAGAGATACTACCGCTTGGGTGGTTCAAGTATGGGCAGCTTTTATTATTTCTATGACGGCTAGTACGATCGGGGTGGCTTATCTCCCGGTGGATAATTGGGTTAAGGGTTGTCTAGGAACGAGTCTTCTATTTTCTATTAGTTCCACTTTTACCCTTGCCAAAACTGTCAGAGATAATCAAGAAGCAAGTAAACTCAACGCTAAAATTGAGGAGGCAAGGGTAGAGAAGATTCTCGCAGATCATCATCCCTTGAAATAATTGACAAATTTGAATTAAGTAGACTGAGACAGAACTATTGATTTATAAGCAGATTGCCCTACTTGTTAGTGCTACAGGATTTTTTTTGAGTGCTTGGATTATTCTCCCAGCACCTATTTTTTCTTTATTACCCTTATCCATAGGCGCGCCAGAGGTTAGTCCTTGGCTTTGGGTTGTAAATATTCTTGGTGGGGTACTAGGATTACAACTCTTTAGGATATCCAGTAGAGGTGTAATTACTGGAACAGTTAAAAAAGCAAGAAAAAATTTACGCTTAGTTTACCTAACTTTGGGGTTTAGTTGCCTAGGATTATTTTTGAGCTTGTTGCCCATAGTCCAGTTCCCAGCTATTAATCAATCCGCTCAAGCTGAGATAAAGCGATTTTACTCCGTAACGCTAGAGCGACCGCTAGGGTCTAATTATCTAGCAAATATTCCTAGTTCCCAACAGGCTATGATGCGTCCCCAGCCTTTTGTCCTTTGGGATGCTTGGCGGGGGATTCCTAGTTTGCCAGTCCGCTATGATCGAGGAATTTCTTTAGGTAAAAC
>JANMHD010000103.1:0-10151 GCA_031374985.1 Coleofasciculaceae cyanobacterium OTE_70_metabat_329
CCTCAGTTTCAAGGATCGGGTAGTATCGGTGGCTTTAACCAGAGCAAGAGAATTAGGCTTTACTACAGTATCCTGTGCTAGTACCGGGAATTTGGCAAACTCCACTGCGGCGATCGCTGCCCATGCTGGTTTAGATTGTTGTGTATTTATTCCTTCTGATCTAGAAGCAGGAAAAGTATTAGGAACTCTTATTTACAACCCCACAGTGATGGCGGTGAAGGGAAATTATGACCAAGTAAATCGCCTTTGTTGTGAAGTGGCAAACACTCACGGTTGGGGCTTTGTAAATATCAATCTTCGTCCCTATTATTCTGAAGGTTCCAAGACCCTAGGCTTTGAAGTAGCTGAGCAACTAGGCTGGAAACTCCCTGACCATATCGTGGCTCCCCTAGCTTCTGGTTCCCTCTACACCAAGATTTATAAAGGTTTCCAAGAATTTGTCAAGGTAGGTTTAGTAGAAGATAAGGCAGTGCGGTTTAGTGGAGCGCAGGCAGAAGGATGCTCTCCCATTGCTCAAGCTTTTGCCGAGAAGCGGGACTTCATCACCCCTGTTAAACCCAATACCATTGCTAAATCCCTAGCGATCGGTAACCCCGCCGATGGTATCTACGCCCTAGAACTGGCGGAAAAAACCGGGGGTCATATTGCCTCAGTTAACGATGCCGAAATTATTGCAGGAATCAAGCTCTTGGCAGAAACTGAAGGTATTTTCACTGAAACCGCTGGCGGCACTACGATCGCTGTCTTGCAAAAACTAGTCGCCGAAGGCAAAATTGATCCTGAAGAAACCACCGTGGTCTACATCACAGGGAATGGTCTCAAAACCCAAGAAGCAGTCCAAGGTTGCATCGGTGAACCCTTCACCATTGAAGCCAAGCTAGATAGCTTCGAGCGTGCCTACGAACGGTCACAAACCCTCGATCGCTTAGAATGGCAGCCGGTGTTGGTCTAATTCTTAGAAATAAAGGGCGCAAGGCTTTGCGCCCCTATCTAATCACCATTCATTAATTAAACTAATTCTCTAAAATTTATGTCTGTAAAAGTCTTAATCCCTACACCCCTACAAAAATTTACGAATGATAAAGCTACCCTTGAGTGTGAAGGGGGAACGATCGCTGAATTAATTGAATCTCTAGAAGCTAACTGTACTGGGATCAAAGCTCGGCTATGTGATGAAGATGGCAAGCCTCGGCGCTTTTTGAATTTCTATGTGAATAGCGAAGATATCCGGTTTCTTGATGGCACAAAAACTACCCTGCAAAATGGTGATGAAGTTAGCATAGTTCCTGCTGTAGCTGGAGGTTAATCAGTTATACAGTTAACAGTTACCAATTAACAGTTATGCCAAATCTGGTTATGTTATTTATTTCCTAGTCCGCAACGGCGGACTTTGTTTTTGTGGTAGCAGTTTCAACCGCCGTAGTAAAAAAACGTGAGTTCGGTTTAAGCAAAAGCCTTGATCCTCAGCCTAGAGACTTTCCCTGAGCGGAGTCGAAGGGAACATTTCCGCTATGAATAAAGATAACGATCGAAGATTTATGGCAGGGTTTGGCTACTTCGACTACGCTCAGCATAAATTCGACTTCGCTCAGCCAGCGATAATGGATATAGTTTTCGTAAACGGCCTCAGGGATATTTCTTATCCCGAACTGACGTTAAAAAAATCTATTTACCATTAAGGTGCAAATCCCAGATGGGGGCGGACTTCTCCCGTGCCGTCTAGCATCCATGCCAATCCTAAGCTCGTGCCAATCCAGAGTTTGTTGGCAGTATCTGGGGAGAGCGCCATTACCCAACTAGAAGGTAAATTTGGGACTTGTCCAGTAATTATTCCACTGGCAGGGTCTAACTTGAGTAGACCATTATCAGTGCCGACCCAGAGGCTGCCATCGTTGGCAAATTTTAGGGAAGTGATATTACGATCGCGCATACTAGTAATTACTCGGCTTACGGCTCCCAGTCTTGGATCCACCACAATTACCCCTGTAGGAGTTCCCGCCCAGATTGTCCCATCACTATTATTCGTAGCTAAGGCTTGCACCATAGTTCCTAATACTTCAGGAATCCGACCGATGGGCTGAGCTGTGGCAGTATTCACCCGGACTAAACCTTCTAGAGTTCCTACCCATAATTGTCCTTCCCTATCTAAGGTCATGGCATTGGCACTATTCCCCGGCAGACTCCGCCATGTGGTCATAATCAAACCCTCATCAGGACTGATTAAAACCAGACCTTGATCGGTGCCAACCCAGAGATAACCCCGACGATCGATTAACTGCGATAAAACCCGATTAGACGGCAAAGTAATAGTCTGGGCAGTGACTTCGCTACTCCGGGGATCTACCCGCAGCAAACCTTCGTAGGTTCCTACCCAAATTCTGCCCACCTTATCCATGACTAGAGAGCCGATCGTGTAATTAGGCAAACTAACTTCCCGTAGTACAGCCCCAGTGCTGGGGTTAATTCTAGATAATCCCCGCCATGAACCAATCCATAAACCTCCGGTGCTGTCAGCTTGCAAGGCGCTAACTCGGTAATCAGTTCCTTGAGGCAGGTTAGGGATATCCGTCCGGGGTGGTGGCGGCGCAGTATTAGGAAAACTAGGAGTAATAGTAGTTGTATCTACAAAATTCTGGGCTAGGCTCGGGGAAACGAGAACACCCCCAATAAAACCACAGAATAGGGCTGTAATCACTAAATTACTAACTAGCTTTACCTTCATAATTAATTTCCCCGTTTTTCCCCTTGGTACAAATCTTGAACCCTATCTAACTATGCCGCCGGAATATGGGAATCTCGACCGTAAACTCCGCCCCCTCTCCCGGTGCAGAACTACAAATTAATTCCCCCCGGTGTTTATCCACCACAATTTTATAGCTAATTGCCAAACCTAAACCTGTTCCCTTACCTACAGGCTTAGTGGTGAAAAAAGGATCAAAAAGTCTTGCTTGGATCTCTGGGATCATCCCCAAACCATTATCCCGAATTTTAATGGCAATTCTAGAGTTGTGCCGCAGGATACTAGTAGATATCCAAATCTTAGGTTCGTGATGAATATTAATTTCTTGTTGCTCCTCTAGGGAATCGATCGCATTACTCAACAAATTCATAAAGACCTGATTCAACTGCCCCGGATAGCACTCTGCCGAAGGTAATTTACTATAGTCAGTGATGACTTCGATCGCTGGACGCTCTACTTTATTTTCTCCAGCTTTTTGGGGGTACAAACGATGTTGGAGAATCAGCAAAGTATTATCAATTCCCTCATGGATATTGACGGACTTTAAACCATCCTCATCTAAACGAGAAAAATTCCGCAGGGACAAAACTATTTGTCTAATTCTTTCTGCTCCAGATTGCATGGATTCCATCAACCGGGGCAGATCCACCCCCAGAAACTCCATATCTACTTCTTCGATCGCTGATTTAATTTCTGGCATGGGTTCTGGGTAGTATTTTCCATACAAATTTACCAACCATAGCAAATCACTAACATACTGACTTGTATGGGTGAGATTCCCGTAAATAAAGTTCACAGGATTATTAATTTCGTGGGCAATTCCGGCTACTAGCTGGCCTAGAGAAGACATTTTTTCATTCTGGACTAGCTGAGCTTGGGTAGTTTGCAATTGACGTAGGGCAATTTCTAGTTGATTTGCCTGTTCCCGAAATTCGGCCTCACTTTCCCGCAAAGCCTGCTCTGTTTGTTTGCGATCGGTAATATTATTACTAGAACTAACAATTCGATAGATTATTCCTTGGCTATCCCGGAGGGGCGTGAGACTAGTTTCCCACCAACTTATGACCTCCCCTTGAGTATAAGATTGCTCATAATCGATCGTTTTACCAATGCGGACACATTTTTCATACTGCCGGAGAGTTTTAAGAGCCACTTCTAAAGGAAAAATACGGACTGGCACACTACCGGGCTGTACCTTGGATGTTTCCAAACCAATTAATTTTTCGTAGGCTGAGTTCATCCCTACAAAAGAAAAATCTAACTCCTTTCCTTGCCACTGGACATCAATGATCAAAATAGCCGTCTCTACACCGTCATAAATACTCCGCAGAAATTGTTCTTGCTCTTGGAGAGTATCTAAGTGTGTTTGGCGGTCGCCTTGACGTTGCAAAGCAATATTACTAATATCCCGGAGATACACTCCTAAGCCATCACTACTAGGAAAAGCCCTAATCTCTAGCCATGTATTTGTCCTAGAACAGTACTGCTCAAAGGTTAAGGGCATCTTTTGAGTAATTGCTTCTTGACATTTTTGAGAACAAATATCATAAAAAGCCCGATCTTCTGCTTCGGGAATTACCTCACTCATTACCTGATCTAATAGCTCTTCTGAGGTTTTTTGGAAGATAATCTCTGCCTGTCGGTTTAAATAGCAAAAGCGCCCCTCATGATCTAGGGTAAAAAAAGCATCAGCAATATGTTCTAGCAAGTTAATAACTTGTTGGTGAGACTGCTGAAAATATTGCGAATTTTGTGAGCTTTGCCCACTACCGTAGCTTTGGGGCTTGGGAATAACCTTCCGAGTTTTCCTGCTGTGACTGAGCATTTTGCTCCTAAAGTTGCGTATATATAAAAAATTAAAAAAAGTAAGCTGTGTTCATCATAGTTACCAGATTGTGAAATTTAAGTTAAGTTTGATTAAAATTGTTAAATTTTTCCTAGTAAATTCTGATTTTAGTCACAACAACTTCTACGATAGCGCACAAAATGCTGCATTTCAGTGATTCTTTTGTAAAATTCACTACCTTTATTTATGTTTCTCTTAAGAAAATACTATGTCTAAAATTTAGCTTAAATTAGATTAAAATCAACCCCGCCGCCGTAGCTGTTCCTGTTCCATTGTGGCAAATAGCTCTTGGAAATTACCTGCTCCAAACCCTTGATGCGGTATTGCACCTTTTTCTTGAGAGCATCTCCTCTCAATTAATTCTAAAAAGAAAGTAGGCTGAGAAAATATGGGTTTGGTAAAAATTTGTAAGAGTAGCGATCGAGAATTTTCTGCCTGCCAATCTATTAAAATATTTTGCTCTAAAATAGAGGCAAGTTCCTTAGAATTAATGGGTAAATCTGGCTTTAAAGCCAAGTTTTTATAATAGTCTGGAGATACCTGTAAAAAATTAATCTCTTTGCCCTTAACTTTCGCCACCATCTGGATAATATCTTGAACTCTCAAAGCTAAATGCTGAATTCCTGCACCATGATTTAGATCTAAGAATTCCTGAATTTGGGAATTACTAGAAGTTGGTTCGTTAACAGGTAGCTGAAAACCTGTTGTAGGATGTACCATTACCTGAGAACACAAACCAGAATTTTCTGTTTTAATCAAGAATTCTTGTTGGGGTTGGAGATAAAAAACCTGTTGATACCATTGAGCTACTTGAGATAGTTTTCCTTGGGGTACATTGAGGACTAGATGATCAATTCCTAGGTAAATAGATTGCTCAGGAAAATTACTTTCTATTTCATTGTTTGAGAAGAGAGATTTGGAGAGAAAAGATTTTGGAAAGAGAGAATTTTTTTCTAGCAGAGTATGGCTCAAAGTTCCCCAAGCAGCAATTTTGGCAGATTTAATTCCCTGATAATCTTGGATAGGTTGGAGAATCTTGCCTCCAGAAGAAATGACTCGATCAACCACCCCGGCTACATTATCAACTACTACAGCAATATCCACTACTCCGGGGGGATGGGACTGCAAAAAATTAGCCACTGGACTATCTATATTTAAGGGAGAAGAAAGGCGAAATTGAATCCCTCCAGAAGTAATAATTTCTGTATGAGTATGCTGATTAATTTCTGTTGCGAGACTGCGAAAAGATAAATTTCTTTGGAACCAATTACACCATTTACTAGCATCTTCCACATAAAAATGGACATGATCAATTTGCATAATTAATTACCAGTAGACTAAAAAATATTTAATTTCCAAGAAAGTTTTACCGCACTCCAGACAGCAAAACCTTCTCCTATCTTATCGTATGCAGTTTGGATGTATAGGAGCCGCCTATTTTCAACTTGCTGTAATTGCCTAAGTTTCTTGCCAAAAATCTTGGAGTTTGTAGCCTAATCCTTGGAGCATCAGGCGTAATAGAGGCAGACTCAAACCAATTACATTACTATGGCAGCCAATTAGGTTTTCTATAAATAAGCCCCCCCTACCCTCTAGGGCAAAACATCCGGCACAGGTTAGGGGTTCCCCCGTGGCAACATAATCGGCGATTTCTCGATCGCTCACCTGAGCAAAATAAACCTTAGTAATCCCGCATCTAATTAGTTGATGGGTTCCAGAGATTAGACAATGCCCGGTGTAGAGAGTTCCCACCTTACCAGACATGAGCTGCCAACGAGCGATCGCTTCTGCTGCATCCTTGGGTTTACCATGAATTTCCCCGTTAATAGCAAGAATAGAATCACAGCCCAAAACCACCCCCTCAGGATAAAATCTGGCTACGGTTTCTGCTTTTTTCTGAGCTAGGACATTAACTAGCTCTTCAGGATTATCTAGTTGGATCAAAGATTCATCAAAATCACTGGCATGAACCACTGGATTTATCCCCGCATTGATCAACAATCTGCGCCGTGCCGGAGAAGCCGAAGCCAAAACAAAGGTAGCCATAAGCTAATAGACATTTATTAGTAAGATTGTATTAGTAAGATAGAGTATGCCACCCTCTAGACGGCACACTCATTTATTGGCTTAGAGGATGGATTTTAAAACTAATTAACTAAAAAAGATTTCACTACTGTCTCTAATAAATTTTTTGCCTTCAGCCAGCGACTATCAGTAGTCGAAGCATTAAAAGTATAGAGTTTGCCCCGATTAACAGTGACACTAGCAAGGTCGTGGCGGGCAGCTTCACCAATTTTCACGGCATATTCCATCAAGTAGTAAGTATTTCCATTAACTTCTCGGCTGGCAACATTAATGAGTTCTGCTTGCCGGTTAGAATTGGGGGGTGCGATCGCCCGCTTTTGTAGTTGATAACCAATTTCAGAAGGTGTACCTAAATCTGCCAAGGTTTTTCCCTCTGGCACAGGACTAATAACTACACTTACATTTTCTGTAGTCTCAATAATGTCATGGAAAACCACATCAGGCCCGCTCTTCACCTGTACCTGTGACCAGCCATTGGGATAGGAAAACTGATAACCATCACTCACATCCACATAACTTTTTAGACCACTCACTCCTCCAGTACAACCTTGGAGAGCGAAACCCAATATTAGACAAAAAATAACCGTAATTCTTTTGAACATAGATATTTTAACTTTTATTAATATAGTAGTCCTAAATTGTTTTACCCGCCTTCAATGAGTGAAATCATCTATCACAAGTAGTTTAACTTTGACAACTCAATTAGGATGACTAGATATTTTTCTTAATATTATAGTAGGCTCTATTCTACCCAAATCCTTAAAAATTTCAATTCATAACTCCTATATTAATAGTCTTAATCGATGCTCTAGTTCTCTAAAGGCGGGTTTGGCAAACAAATTAGGCTATTACTCTTCCTAATTATTATTCCCGCCTTGTCTACTCTAGAGATCAACTTCAAAGCTATACCTAAGCAGACCTTGAAACTGTAAAGGCGACAAAAACTAGTCCAATGACTAAGAAAGCAGCAATTGCGCCTAGAATAACGTAATTCCTTTGCTGATTTTTGGTAGGGGGTTCTGCTTCATAAACTTTTGGTTCTACAGCGAAATTATTTAAACGGCCATCATCATCATTGATATAGGGCATAAAAAAACCTCAATATTATTTAGTTATTTATAGCAATCCTGAAGGATTCATCCGCCTTCGGGGGGTGAAATTATTTACTAAAAGCAACTTGATCTAGCAAAGGATTTAGGATAGCTGTAAATAATCCTACACAATTACGAGCCAAAATATATTTCTGATTTTGGGTAAAATTTTAAATAATCATCCCCCGAATCTTGAAAATCTTATTTAGATTCAGCGATCGCCTCACCCTTAAAAGTTAGAATATTAAAAATATTAAGCCTTTGACCAAAGAGGATATTTGCCTCTTCATCGATTTCTATTTGCCCTGTAGATCCTTTGTGATTTATCATGACCTTTTATCAACTGATTCAAGTATTCCTAAATTATTACTGACCCATGACTAAGACTGCAAAACGTTTTGGCAATTGGCTTTATGCTTGGCTGCTTTTGCCTGCTGCTTTGGTGGTGGGGGGGTGGCAGGGTTGGGCTTGGTGGAGTTGGGTGAGCGCTCCAGTGATGGCTGCCTCCGCCACTAGTCAACCCCCAGAAATTGAGATAGAAGTATCTCCGGGAACAGGTAGCCAACAAATTGGTAATGATCTGCAAGCTGCCGGGGTAATTCGCTCTAGTACTGCTTGGCGAATTTGGTATCAGATTTTGCGCCTCCAAGATAAACAAGGAGAATTTAAATCTGGGACGTATACCATTTCCCCAACAGAGCCTCTGCCGGCGATCGCTAAAAAAATCTGGCAAGGTAGTGTAGCTCAAACTAGCTATACAATCCCAGAGGGTTGGTCAAGGAAACAAATGGCCGAGTACTTTGAAGCCCAAGGGTTTTTCCCAGCTTCAGAATTTATGCAAGCTAGTAGTCAAATTCCTAGGGATAAATTTCCTTGGCTCCCGGAAGGATTACCTCATCTAGAAGGATTTTTGTACCCGGATACCTACCAACTAGCAAAAGATGGAGTAACGGCGGAGAAAATAGTAGAGCAGATGTTAGGCCAATTTCAGACCTTGGCAATCCCAATTTATGAAGCCAAGAAAGGACAGATCCAACTAAGTTTTAATGATTGGGTAAAACTCTCTAGTATTGTAGAGAAAGAGGCTGTAATTCCCCCTGAAAGACCAATTATTGCCGGTATTTTTATAGAAAGGCTGCGGCGGGGGATGAATTTAGAAACAGACCCGACAGTGGAGTATGGCTTAGGTATCCGCCAGACAGCAGATCAGCCCTTAACCCTAACCCAAGTAAAAACTCCTAATCCTTATAATACTTACATGAATCCGGGATTACCCCCCACGGCGATCGCTAGTCCGGGCATTGCCAGTCTCAAGGCAACCCTAGACCCCCAGAAAACCGACTATCTGTTCTTTGTCGCCCGCTATGACGGCAGTCATGTATTTAGTAAAACCTACGAGGAACACGATAATGCAGCAACCGCCATTCGGCAGCAAAGGGATGGAGCTAAACCCACCCCTAGTAAATCATGAATAAATTAAATTCTGCTTACCCTTGGCTCAAACATCTCCAACCCGATCTGATCATGGGGGGGTCTATTTTATCTCTAACTCCAGATATTTTAGTAAGTAACCGTCTCAAGGGCTTAATTTTGGATGTAGATGATACCCTTGTCCCCTTCAAGCGCAGCTTTGCTTCGGGGGAATTAGTTGAGTGGGTGAGTCAAACTCGTCAGATAGTAGATCTTTGGCTGGTAAGTAATAATTTGCACCAAAGTCGGATTAGTAGTATTGCGGATTCTCTTAATTTACCCTACATCCACGGGGCTGCTAAACCTTCACGACGCAAATTACGTAAGGCTTTGGAGGCTATGAATCTACCGCCTACAGAGGTAGCGATGGTAGGCGATCGCCTTTTCACCGATGTGGTGGCTGGCAACCGCTTGGGTTTATTCACTATCTGGGTAGAGCCGATCGTTTCTAAAGAACTTTATACCCCCTCCTTAAGAAATCTAGAAGTATGGCTTTCCCTTGGTTTGGGGGTTTCTTTGCAATCTACTCATAAAACTTAAGGGATATTGCTAAAAAAAGTGAAAATATTTCTGGTGTTGCCGGGAGAGATGCTTGTCTCAAAGTTATTAAGGGAAATATGAAGAAACTATAAGAAAATATATTTTTATCTCATAAATCTGACATAGTATTAAAAGATACAAATGGGGTTAGCAAATATAAAGACCCTAGTTATAAAACCAAATTATTTTTCGGAAAGCGCTGATATCCACCCATATAGGATATTGGCGTTTTCTGTATAGAATCTATGCCATCCATGTCTCAAAACCTGTCTCAAACCCTAGTTATTAAAATTGGTACTTCTAGCTTAACCCACCCAACTACGGGGCAATTGGCATTGGCAACGATCGCTAGTTTGGTAGAAACCCTGAGCGAGTTGCG
>JANMHD010000015.1:0-1848 GCA_031374985.1 Coleofasciculaceae cyanobacterium OTE_70_metabat_329
CGCTACAAATGAAGATAATTGATCGAAGATTTGTAGTGGAGTTTTGGCTACTTCGACTTCGCTCAGCCAGCGATAATTGCTATGGTTATGGTTTTCGTAAAATGGCATTAGGGGGATTTCTTATCCCGAACTCACGTTAAAAACCTATCCTATAGTCATCATTAGTGACCGATAATTTTAAAGTGTGCAACTAGAGGTATGGCTGAATGAGAGGGGTGGAAGCTTTATCTTTAGACGAAAAAAATACTCATATTCAGTGATCGAGTACAACAGAGTATCAACCTCTCAAAAACCTAGATATTCAACCCGGCTCTAAATTGTCATCCATAAATCTGAAAATTGCTGTAACTGATTTCAAAGGTTGCAGTTAGAAATTTTCTCGCTGCTACTGGGCATAAGTGCTACTACATGGGGGACAGGGCGAGGAGTGTAGCCCACCAAGGAATCTCCTTTATAGGCCAAGGATGTACTAGCCCCGGAATCTAGCATCACGGCATCTTGATATCCAGCTTTGACTAAGATTTTTCCTAGCTCGATCGAATCTACCGGATCACTGGAAACGCCAATCACGGGTTGACCAGCTTTGTTAATCCCCCAAAAAGCCCGATGACGTGTGGCATCAAAATCAAACAAGTTGCCAAAGGCCTTGGCCGGCTGTGCCTCTCCATCTCGGACTAGCCAAGCGGCCCCCACAAAAGCATCTGTAGTATTGGCTAACTCAGCAGTAATAGCGGCTTGGTCATTGTGTTTGTTGGGGTCAAAGGGGACAAATTTAACTGCATTAGGGCTGATGAGGATTAGGGGTCTATTCTTGATTCTCAGGACATCCGCTTCTTTGCCGGGGACAAACTTTTGGGTGCTTTGGCTCAAGACGGGACCGATCATTTGATTGGAATCTAGAAATTCTAGGGAGAAGAACCCCCCATCTACAGCCGCTACAGCCCCAGTTTTGGCGATAATTTCCGGGACTTGGGAGCGGGTTTTGGCATGGATAGTGACGGGTCTGCCTCCAGAAATCAGGACTAGGGCAGTTTTATCGATCGAGGTTTTTTTCATCTCGATCGGGGCATTAAAATCAAAAGTAGGAGTGCTGCCAATTTTAGGTAGGGCTGGGCCACCCCAAGCCTTAGTAGTTGCTTCTTGGAAGCGGGATTGTCCCCAGCGGCCGATCGCTAGTAAATTATCAGACTCTCCGGCTAATTGTTCTTCTTTGGGATCTTCATGCATAGCTAGAGCAGCTTTATAACCGGCTTCTCTAACTAGGCGGCGGATGCGATCGTCATTTTTCCCTACAGGATAGGTGAAGTAATCCATGGGGATGCCTAATTTACTTTCTAGAATTTGCTTCGATTCCCCCAGTTCTCGCTTCAATTGCTCATCCGGTAGTTTCCGCATATCAAGGGGGTGGGTAACAGAGTGGGAGACTATTTCCACTAGGGGATTAGCCTTCATTTCCTGAAGTTGTTCCCAGCTAAGATGGGTACGGGGCCCACGGGGACGGCGATCGGCATTGGGAATGGCATCTTTGCCCACTCCATCTGTATAGATAGAAAATACTACGGGGTAATTATATTTTTTGAGGAGATTATAAACATACTCGTAGTGTCCGCCATAGCCATCATCGAAGGTGAGGACAATGGGCTTCTCCGGCAGGGGCAAGCCAGTTTGCAAATGAGTAACTAATTGCTGCAAGCTAATGGGAGTTAAACCTTGAGTTTTAATAAGTTCAAAATGCTCTTCAATTTCTTGGGGAGTATTATCCCAAGAGACTTCCTTTTGAGGCAGTACATCGTGGTACATGATCACAGGGACTCTGGCCAAACGAGCTCGATCGCTAATATTCGGCCA
>JANMHD010000183.1:0-2002 GCA_031374985.1 Coleofasciculaceae cyanobacterium OTE_70_metabat_329
GCTTGATAGCCCCGGAACAATGCAACCCAAGCATAGAAGGAAAGTTGATTGGGGGGCAGTAGAAAATCTGGCCATTGCAAAGCTAATAGGGTCTGGGCGGCTTGGGGTAGTTGGAATTTATCAAATACATCTTGCAGAGTGCTATGGAGATACTGGATGGTACTCACTACCTCGATCGGATGTTTTAATAATTCCGTAGGTTTAAGGGGTGGCGAGAGAGTTTTCAAGCCTGCGCCAGTCTCTTCTACTGCCCGGACAAATTGACGAATATTCGGACTAGCTTCAGGAAACAACGCTGCTAGGCGCTGAATTAATTCCTCCGGCTCCGAGGGAATATCTAGGGCATAGCCCGGCATTCGCATATGGTCAAAACCTTGGGGATCATAATGCTCAAAGGTGACTTCTTGATCTAAACCCAATTTCTTGAGTACTTTATTAACAGTCTGCCCCTCACCGCAATCCCAGACGTAATGAAATTGAGCATTAAAGGTATACTTCTTGGCCATGGTAAAGGTATGCCCAAAACCACCGGGATGCTCGTGCGCTTCAAGAATTTGCACCGTCTTACCCGCTTTTGCCATCAAAGCCCCAAAAGTGAGGGCGGATAAACCACTACCGACAATTAGATAATCTGGTTTCATAAATACAACCCCTCCTATATAGATAACGCTGACTAATCTAACCTCACCACCATTTTGCCCATATTTTTCCCGGTAAAAAGCCCAAGAAATGCGTCTACTGATTGATCAATGCCTACTACCACTGTTTCCTGATTCTTTAGCTTACCTAATCGAAAATATTCCCCTACTTCCTGTTCAAATTCACTCTGACGATCGAGCCAATCACTAACTATCAACCCTTTCATAGTTAGTCGTTTAATAATCATGTTAAATAAGTTATTGGGTCCCGGCTGGGGACTAGACTCATTATAGCCAGAAATGCCACCACAAGCGATGATCCTGCCATAGGTGCGTAATACGGAAAGGGCAGCTTCCAGAGTTTCACCGCCGACATTATCGAAATAGACATCAATGCCATCGGGAACTGCTTGGTTTAACTGTTCAAGGATAGGAGCGGTTTTATAATTCAATGCGATATCAAAACCACATTCTTCCTGTAAAAATTTGACCTTTTCCGCAGAGCCTGCTGCTCCAATCACCCGACATCCACGCAATTTAGCGAGTTGTCCAGCCACACTGCCCACTGCGCCTGCTGCTCCCGAAATAAAAATCACGTCACCAGCTTTAACTTCGACTAAATTCAATCCCGCCCAAGCGGTCATGCCCGTCATACCCAATGCGCCGAGATAAACTGAAAGTGGTTGGATGTCTGGGCTGACTAGATGCAGTGCTTTCGGTACAGCGATAAAGTATTCTCGCCAGCCAAAGCTAGAAACAACAATATCTCCCTGCTTAAATTCCTTAGTGCGAGACTCGATCACCTCACCGACTGCGCCGCCATCAAGGGGTTTGCCTAACTCAAAGGGCGGAACATAGGATTTCCTGTCGCTCATGCGACCACGCATATAGGGATCGACAGACATATAGAGATTGCGAACAAGCACTTGTCCCTCTTGAAGTGGCTCTAGTTTGGTCTGCGCGATCGCAAAATTATCGGCAGTTGGCATCCCGTTGGGACGAGAAACTAATTGAATTTCACGGCTCATGATATCTGTCATAATTTTTTCCCTAATGATTCGTTTAAATAAGATTTATTGGCGATTAAGGATTTTAGTAGGTATAAATTTCTGTAACTATTTCCTTGTGATGTTTAATTAATGTTCATCAGCCGATGCGGGATCTAGTTCCCAGCGATCGTGATCGCGCTTTTGGAGCATTTCATCAGTAGCAAGGGGTGTGTCATCATCTACTTCAATCCCTACTGCTTTTGCCATTTCTTCCATGTCATTGCGATCGGGAACTGCGGTGCTACCGCCAACGGCTTCATCACCATTTACTTCGGCTCGATAGGCATCATTCTCAGCGTCATCGGCTGAGTCTGC
>JANMHD010000196.1:0-15414 GCA_031374985.1 Coleofasciculaceae cyanobacterium OTE_70_metabat_329
TTGTACCAGCCTGCAAAACTATCACTATTCCAAAGGAGAAAGTCCTGATAATATTTCTCGGCAAGGATCAAGTTTTCTTGGGCATGGAGTTGTAAAGCCTTGAAATAAATTGCTTTTCTTTCTTCCTGCTGTTGTTCTAAAATTTGGAGGTTAGAAATAGCTGTAATTACAGACTTTTGTTGATATGCTTGCTGAGATTGCTGCCAATTAGGATTGTAAGTAAAAGATTTTCTCTGAATATCCCAACTAAGTAGAACTAAACCATTGGCAAAACTAGAATAATTGGATTCTGGGGTAGATAGTTCTAATAATAATGCTGCTTCTAGATTCAAAGATAAAAAATCACTGATTGCTTGTTTAGGAGTTGTCCAGTTAGTATTATTAATAATAATTAAAGCCTGATCTGCGAGAAATTCTTTGGCTAATAGCAAAGCCATGAGTTGCGATCGATAATCAGGAGAACCATTATAAAAGAATACTCCGAAGCGATCGCTAGTTCCGGCTTCTCGAAGCTCAAAAAAGAAATTTTCCCAATCTTGATCACAAAAATATACTTGATCTTGCAGTTGAAACTGTTCTAGATTTCCCATTAATTGGTCTAGATTTTCGCCTGTAGGATCATATTCAGATAAATTATCTACAGCGTAGGCAACTTTATCTGGATGGTTTAATAAAGCCCCGATTAAAGTTAAGCCTTGACCAGTCTCTATCTCACAATAAATTTCTTCCCTTGCCATGCAACTAACAGCAAAATTTAATAGTTGTAAGAGATTTGACTTAGGTATCTCAGGAGCGATCGTGGAGAGTTCCTGAAATTGAGTAGATTTAGGCAATACTAAATCTTTACCCCAGTGATTATAAAAATTAGGTAATTCTTGGAGGAATTTTTGATAGTCCATTGATTAAATTGATGGTAGTCCTGAATAGGCAATGATTTTCGTCAATATTTCTAAATATAGCCCTTTCTAGTATATCCCCCTCTCCCCTTCAAACAGGACTCACGCAAATGGCGTAAATTTATTGAGGGCGCAAGGCTTGCACCCCACCCCCATCGGGTAATGATAGAATTTGGGGAAGAGCTAAAATGGTTTAGGGAATATTTTAAGGTTTATCACAAAGCGACTAGTATTGACTCTGCCGTGCAACTCTATAATAAATAATAAATAAATGTTATTTGTTAGGAGATAAAATTTTTATGCGCGATGCCATCACAAATTTGATCAAAAATTATGACGGAACTGGACGCTATCTAGATTCCAATGCAATTGATCGACTAAAATCCTATTTTGCCAGTGGAACTGACCGGGTTACTGCTGCTGCGGTGATCAATGCGAATGCTGCGGCGATCGTTAAGGAAGCTGGATTAAAACTTTTTGAAGAACAACCAGAACTAATCCGCCCCGGTGGAAATGCCTATACTACCCGCCGTTATTCTGCCTGCTTGCGAGATATGGATTACTATCTCCGCTACGCCACCTATGCTCTAGTAGCAGCAGATACTAATGTGCTAGATGAGCGGGTATTACAGGGCTTACGGGAAACCTATAATTCCCTCGGAGTGCCTATTGCTCCCACGGTATATGGCATTCAAATTATGAAGGATATTGTCAAAGCTCAAGTAGCTGCTGCTGGGGTAAGCGATACCAGTTTTCTCGATCAGCCCTTTGATCATATGACTAGAGAAATTAGCGAACAGAGTGTATAGCTATCTTCTAGAATTTGGCATGGTTTAAAAAATATCCCCCCTAGAAAGGGGGGTTTTTAAATGAGATTTTTTTAGAATTTACGGTTAGATATTGACAACATGGAAATAAATAGCAGCGACGAGGAAGTTAACTGCTAGGAGTAGCAAAGCCCAGCTAGTACGGAAGGTGTAAGGAAATCGTCCTTTGGGGGAAGTAGTAGTTTTAACCATGAGAAAAATCCTTTTTTTGTAAAATGAAGAAACTTTTAAGATTATAGTATCTTCCTAGGACAAGCGATCGTATTTATCAACGGTTTTTGGGATTAATTAATTCACTTAATCCTTCTCCTAGCAAAGATAGACCCACCACCATCAGGGTCATAGTGAAACCGGGGAAGAAAGCCGTCCACCAGATCCCCGTGGGCAGAGCATCTAGAGCCTGCCGCAGGTCATTCCCCCATTCTGGAGTTCCGGGAGGCAAACCTAAACCCAAAAAACCTAAGCCTCCTAAGGTAAGAATGGCATCCGCTGCATTCAGGGTGAAAATCACTGGCACACTGGGGATTACATTAAGGAAGAGGTATCGAGAAAGCACCGTATAAGTATCTGCCCCCAGAGCTTGAGCAGCTTCTACAAATAGCTCTGATTTGATGCTGACAGTCTGGTTACGGACAATGCGGTAGTACTGGGGAATATAGGAAATACTCAGGGCGATCGCTGCATTTATCACCCCCCGTCCGACTACAAAGGCTAGGGTAATGGAAAGCAACAGCCCCGGCAGGGTATAGATTGTATCCATCAAAAATAAAAGAATACGATCGAACCTCCCGCCTAAGTAGCCACTCAGCAACCCCAAGGGTACACCAATCAAAAGACTCATTAAAGTTGCCAGCAATACTACTTGTAAGGCTGCCTGGGAACCAAATACAGTTCTAGAGAAGACATCATAACCTTGACGACTGGTGCCAAACCAGTATTGACCATTCGGTGGTTCGTGGATAGGGTTAATCAAAGAAGCCGCAGGGTCTTGGAGCCATCCCCAAGATTGCATTAAGGGCGCCCCACAGGCCAGGAGAACAAAACCCACCGTGAGAATTAATCCCACCAATGTCATTTTTCCTGATAGGGTTTTTAGGGTTAAAAATTTGAGAAATTTGAGAAATTTTGGGAGGTGCAGGGGCGATCGCTGAGTAGGAGCCATAGAAGATTCAGTAAGATACTTCGAGAATAATCCTGCTGATTTTAAGCGGAAACCTGATCATTAGCAAAACTTTGGCGCACTGGGATTATGATTTTAAACTCCGTTCCCTGTCCCAGATCCGAACTGAAGGATAAATTACCATTATGTTTATCAACTATAATTTGGTAACTAATTGCTAACCCTAGACCAGTACCTTTTCCCACCTCTTTAGTAGTAAAAAAAGGATCAAATAATTTTGCCCTTGCTGATTCGGGAATGCCGTTACCATTATCTATAACTTTAATTTCAACCCGATGATAGTCAACCCGTTTAGTATTAATAGTAATCTGGAGTTTTCTTTTAATAATTCCAGAAGATTCTTCTAGAGCATCAATGGCATTACTTAAAACATTCATAAATACCTGATTAAGTTGCCCTGCGTAGCATTCCACCAAGGGTAAGCGATCGTAGTTTTTCTTGATAAATATTTCTGGGCGATCGCTCTTGGCTTTTAATCGACTTTGTAAAATCATTAAGGTACTATCAATGCCCTCATGAATATCAACTTCCTTAATATCTGATTCATCCATCCTAGAGAAGTTACGCAGAGACAAGACAATCTTCTGGATACGATCAGCCCCGACTTTCATAGAAGCTAATAACTTGGGTAAATCATCTTTTATAAAATCAATTTCAATCTCCTGCTCAAATTCTTTAACTAGTTTAGATAGTGAAGAAGATGATTTTTGATAAAGACTTAATAACTCTAAAATTTCTCTTGTATATCTATCAGCATGAACTAAGTTACCATAGATAAAATTAACTGGGTTATTGATTTCATGAGCTATCCCAGCTACTAATTGCCCTAAGCTAGACATTTTTTCATTTTGGACTAGTTGAGATTGGGACTTATGAATTTGTTGGAGGGCTGCTTCTAAATCTAGAGCTTTTTGCCTTAACTCCAATTCACTTTGTTTAAGTTCTTTAGTTCTTTCTACTACCTTAGTTTCTAGTTGTGCTTTTAGATCTTGTAGGGCCAATTCTCCAGCTTTCATTTCCGTAATATCAATTAAAATTCCATCCCAAATAATATCTCCATTAGTTTGTTTTTCTGGACGAGAAATTGCTCGCACCCATTTTGTATCTGTGGGGTTCACAACTCGTCCATCCCAGATAAAATTCTCTAGGGTTTGGGCAGAGGCGGCGATCGCCCTTTGGAGGGAAGATATATCCTCAGGATGGGTACGCTCTAGAATAATGTTATTTTGGGAAATCAACTCTGTTGGCTCTAGCCCATAGATAGCTCGGCATCCTTGGGAAGCGTAAGTAAATCCGGCCCAGCCGTCGGGTCGTAGGGTAACTTGATAAAGCATTCCGGGAAGATTAGCAGCTAATTTTTGATACCTAGATTCCGATTTTCGGAGATCTTTTTCCGCAATACGCCGTTTTACCTGAGAGAAAGAAACAAAATAAGCACCAACTCCTCCTAATCCTAATAAGCTCAAATAGAGAATTAATGATCGATTCCTAGCTGGAGCTAAACGTTGGTCCAACACATAGTTGGGGACAAAACTAATGATTTTCCACTCATCGATGGTAGGTGGTGTCAGGATTGTCAATTGTTGAATAGACCCAAGCAAATTTTTTGATTCATTCTGACTAACTAACTGGGGAGATAAGGTTTCAAAAATAAATAAGCCTTCTGCGGTGAAAAACTGCCCTGATTGAGTGGTGCTAATCTTTTGCCATGCTTGGGGAAATTCCTTGGCAAAAGTGCGATCGCCCCGCTCTGGAATCATAAATCCCCATTCTTCTTCTGGGGTTCTACCCTTCAACCAATAACCTTGATTATTTACCAACAATATTGTGCCGATCGCTGTAGAGTTTTCTAGATTATCAATGATATTTTTTCCCAAATGATTTAATACCACAATTCCCCGTTTTTGCCCCTGTTGATCAAATACAGGCGTGGCAAGACGAATCATTGGCTTGTACGGAATAGTTAATTTTCCGTTATCAATATTTAAATCCAAGGGGGAAACAAAAATTTCTCCCCGGCGGAGCTTGATAGCCTCCTTGAACCAGTAGCGAGAAGATTGATTTTGCAGAGAGCTTTCTTCAACTATTTTGGGTTGACCATCATTGAAATTAACCCGAACAATTTCTTGGCCATCGATATCCAAAAAACGAACCTGATCAAGGTCACGAACTTGGGTAGCTAGAGTTAAGTATTCTTGAGCTATCCCTCTTCGAGCAACCTCAGCACTAGAAATATTATTCTTATTCTTTTCTAAGAAATCTTCTAGTTCATTTTGAGCCGCAAGAATGTTTATATCAGAACGAGCCACCTTAAAATGCTCGATAGCCACTTGCTTCTGAATTTCCACATTCCGAGTTTCATTGAGTCCTACTAGCCGGCGATCGGCACCTATTTCTATTCTGTGCAGAACTCCCATAACTATCCCAAAGCCCAAGGATAGAGGTAGAAAAATCAATAGAAACCGATGAAAGACTAAAAGATTACGGAGTTTATTTAGGGCGGATAAATTCATGATTTTTATCTAAACTTTAATATTTAGTAATATCATTTAGTCTATTGTTGGTCTAATCAAATTAATCGGATAATTGACACCTCTGGAGGACAAGCATAGCGACCGGGAAAATAGGTTCCTAAACCCCGATTGATATAGAGTTGATTATATCCTACTTGGTGTAGTCCCTTGGCCCATTCCCAGTGATCTACAACATTGCTACACTGCCGCAGAAAAGGAATGAAAATATGTAAGGGACGGGGGACAGAGTGGCGAAGATTTGCCACAAATAAAGGTAGGGGTTGCCCATCAGGAAGAGTGATTTGTCCGCCGTGGGTGTGGCCAGAAAGTTGTAGATCTACCCGCCATTGTTTGAGGAATATGGCACTATCGGGGTTGTGAGAAAGGACAATTCTGGGCAGGGTAGGGTTTAATTGCTCCATCACTACTTTTGCTTGCTTAAAGTCTTGTGACCAAAAATCTGCTAACCCTACTAAGGGCATTTCCGCTCCAAAAGGGTAGGCAATTTGATTCCAGAGAACTTGAACATCTATTTTAGTTAGGGCTTGGGTAATTTCTTCTCGAGAGCCGGGAATATAAAGATGATCATGGTTGCCAAGTACGGCATAGATTCCTAATCGACTCTGGAGGTATTTTAGGCGCTGGCAGAGGGGATGAATTGGGGCGGGGTCATCGGTAACGTAATCTCCGGTGAGGAGAATAATATCTGGTTTGGCTTCGTTGGTAGCAGCGATCGCTTCTTCTAGTAATTCCTCGGATAAGCGTAAGCCATCGTAGTGTAAATCTGATAGTTGGGCAATGGTAATCCCCCTTAGGGATAGGGGCAGACCGGGAATAGTAATTTCTAGATTGTCTACCTGCAAAGCTTCTGATAGTATAGGGCGCATAGGTAATGATAAATCTCCTCTAATCCACGTCTCTAGAATAACTCAAGTTTAGAAAACTTTAGAATAACCTAAAAATAATCCCTAGCTAACCTGAACATAATCTAGCCATGCCTTTTAGCTATTCCCGGACAATTCGGTTTGCTGATACTGATGGGGCGGGTGTGGTTTATTTTGCCCAGATTTTTAGTATTTGTCATGAAGCTTACGAAGCGTCTTTAGAATCTCAAGGAATTAACTTGCGGGAATTCTTTCGAGATCCAGCGATCGCAGTTCCCCTTGTTCATGCGGAGGCAAATTTTCGCCAACCCATGTTTTGTGGCGATCGTATTACTATCACTCTCCAGCCCCAGCAATTAAGTGCCGATAGTTATGAAATTAAGTACGAGATTCACGCCCAAAATCAATTAGTAGCCCAAGCCCAAACTAAGCATATTTGTATTAACCCCCAAGGGAGAACTCGCCAAGAATTACCAACTCATCTATCTCAATGGCTTCAAAATAATTTACCCTAAATGGCGGAGGATTGCGATCGCCCATTATTCAGTCATTACATTTATTTAACGTGAGTTTGGTTTAAGCAAAAACTTTGACCCTAAGCCTAGAGACGTTCCCTGAGCGGACTTGTACTGAGCGTAGCCGAAGTAGTCGAAGGGAAAATTTCCGCTACAAATGAAGATAATTGATTGAAGATTTGTAGTGGAGTTTTGGCTTCGACTTCGCTCAGCCAGCGATAGTGGTTATGGTTTTCGTAAAATGGGATCAGGGGTATTTCTTATCCCGAACTCACGTTATTTAGTACTACCCGTAACTTTAGGATCGGCTTTGACGGCAGTTTCCGCAGCTTTTACCTTGTCCTTGCATTTGGCATCAATCTTGGTTTCCCACTCATGATAAGGAGCCAAGCCCAAACCGCCATTAGCTAGGGTCGAGAGTTGGATTCCCGGTTTCATACTCCCGGCGGCGAAATCCTTCACAGCCGTTCCTACCGCCACATCCATATTTTTAGCAGCACTGGTAATTAGGGCAGATTTTACTTCCGGGTAGGTTAGGTATTGATCCACATCCACTCCGATCGCCTTCTTGTTTGCCTCTTTTGCTGCTAACAAACCGCCATTACCTGTACTGCCTCCCGCCCCAAAAATCACATCTGCTCCTTGGCTAATAAAATTCTGTCCTACAGATTTCCCAGTGGCAGGATCTTCAAAACTAGGAATGTATTGCTTAAGCACCGTAATACTAGGGTTGGCAAACTTTGCCCCGCTAGTGTAGCCATCGACAAATTTTTGGACTGGGGGAATTTCCATCCCGGCAACTACAGCAATCTTGCCACTTTCACTCACACAACCTGCCAAGGTTCCAGCAAGAAAAGCTACTTGATCTTCCGCAAAAACTAGACTGGTGACATTCTTCAAGTCCTTGGTGTAGGGATCAGAACCATCCTTCTCTGGGGGATAAGATACATCCACGATCGCAAATTTGACCTGGGGATATTTCTTCGCCATAGCTGCCGTGGCATCCGCCATCAAGAAGCCTACAGTGATTACCAAACCCGCCCCTTCATTCACTTGAGTTTCAATATTTTTCTCAAAATCACTGGTGGAAGCGGCTACCACGTAGGAGAAATCCAACCCGGCAGCTTTAGCGGCTTCCCTTGCCCCTTTGAGGCTATATTCATTGAAAGATTTATCATTTTCTGAGCGATCGAGGATAATACCAACTTTCTTTTTGCCTGCTGGGGTAGTGGGCGCTGGACTGGCTCCTGTAGCTGTACTAGGGCTAGTAGGAGAAGCGCTAGTGTTGGGAGTGCTGCTGCCACAGGCATTGACTAGGAGAGATAGACTTAAGAAAGCTGCGGGGAGAAAGTTACGTCTTTTGATCATGAGTCTTGAAGAATTTTCTACTAATTTAACTGAAGTTGATTAGACCTAACTATATTTATCAATAATTAGCAACAAAACTAACTAGTGAATGTGCCATATCCTACAATCAAGTAAGCAATCAGGCAATCAAGTAATCTTGTCCCTAGGGCGATCGCTTAAAATAGGTCTTAAAAGATCCCCTAAAAAATATCTAGTATTCCTAATCGGGATTCCCGGTAGTGGAAAATCTCGGTGGGCAAATTATATTTGTCAATCTCTTGGGGGGCAGATTGTTTCTCCCGATGCGATTCGGCAAAAATTATTTGGAGCAGTAGAGATTCAAGGCAGCTGGAGCAAGATTTGGCAGCAGGCAGTCCGGGAATTGCGGGTAGCTTCGAGTTTAGGCAAACTAGTGGTTTATGATGCTACTAATACTCGATGTCGCCACCGTCGCCAGACTATTGCTTGTCTCAGGGCCTTGGGTTTTTGGCAGATCACCGGAATTTGGTTAGATTTGCCCTTGGAGGTGTGCCTTGCCCGAAATCAGCAGCGAGATCGCCAAGTACCAGAACTAGTAATTAAGAATATGTACCAAGACCTGCAACTAACTCCCCCTAGCTTGGCCGATGGTTTAGACTGTCTACAGCGCTATATTTTAATTGATGGCAAAGGGATAGTATTACGGCGACGTTAGCTCAATAAAAAGCTACTATATACGGAAAAAACTAAATATTAAGGTGTAAAGCCGCCTCTACTAGAGATATGATATTTGCGATATTTATCTAAGTCCTTTATTAATTATTATCTAGAGATTTCATAACTATGGCCACAACAGATTTTAAAGATTACTATTCAATTCTGGGACTGAGTAAAACCGCTTCGGCAGAGGATATTAAAAAAAGCTTTCGCCGACTTGCCCGGAAGTACCACCCAGATATGAACCCGAATAATAAAGAAGCTGAGGCTCAGTTCAAGCAGGTCAGTGAGGCTTACGAAGTTCTGGGGGATCCAGAAAAGCGGCAGAAGTATGACCAGTATGGGCAGTATTGGAAACAGGCTGGTGAAGCTCGATCGCCCGGTGCTGGGGGCGTGGATATGGGGGGCGTTGACTTCAGCCAGTATGATAATTTTGATGAATTTATTAATGAACTCCTCGGCAAAATGGGGACGGGCAGTTCCAGCCGTAATTATAATTACCGTCCTGGTAGCAGTGGACGCAGTGATTTTGGGTTTAATGATTTTTCTAACTATGATGCTCGTCCTGCCAATGTCGATCGAGAAGCAACCGTGAGCCTGACCCTAGGAGAGGCCTTCCGGGGAACAGAAAAGCGCTTTACTATTGGCACAGACACGGTAGATGTGAAGATCCCGGCGGGGGTGAAGCAGGGCAGCAAAGTTCGTCTGAAGGGCAAGGGGCAAGTTAATCCAGCTAATCAACAACGGGGGGATCTGTACCTAATTGTAGACATTAAGCCCCATAGCTTTTTTCAGTTTGAGGGAGAAAATTTGGTGTGTGAAGTACCAATTACCCCCGATGAGGCGGTGTTGGGAACCTCGATCGAAGTCCCTACTCCAGAGGGCAAGGTAACTATGAATGTTCCGGCGGGAATCCGCCACGGGCAGACCCTAAGATTGCGAGGGAAGGGCTGGCGGAATGCTAAGGGCGATCGCAGCGATCAAATGGTGAAGATCACGATCGCTACTCCCAAGGAACTCAGCCCCACAGAACGGGAACTTTACGAAAAAATCCGTGATCAACGTACCTCCAACCCCCGGAGCCAAATAGCCCAAGTCAGCTTCTAAGAGCAGGGTAGATTTTCTTGGCGGACAGGAATTTGGATCACAAACTTAGCTCCTTGATGGGGGGCTGAGATACATTCTAACCGCCCATGATGTCTTTCAGTAATGATTTGATAGCTGATGGACATGCCCATACCTGTACCTTTACCCATAGGTTTTGTAGTAAAGAAAGGGTTGAATATCTGTTTTTGAATGGCAGGAGGGATGCCAGCACCATTGTCAGCGATCGCAATTTCTACCCATTTGGAGTCAATCATGGTAGTCGAGATGGTGATTTGGCTGGGGTTATCTTTAATTTGTTGGTAGGTGCGATCGGCATTAGTTTCCTCAAGGGCATCGATCGCATTCGCCAAAATATTCATGAATACTTGGTTTAGTTGCCCGACATAACACTCTACTAGGGGTAACCCACCATAGTCACGGACTATATTAATCCCTGGGCATTCTGGTCTATCTTTAAGTCGATGCTGCAAAATGAGCAGAGTACTATCCATCCCTTCATGGATATCCACTGCCTTGAACCCGGATTCATCCATCCTAGAGAAGTTCCTTAAAGACAAGACAATATGCCGAATGCGGTCAGTCCCCAACTTCATAGATTCAACGATTTTTCCTAAATCATCCCTCAGAAATTCTAGTTCGATCTCTTCTATTTCAGCTTGAATTAGTGGATTTGGATCTGGATATTGTGTTTGATAGAGATAAATCAGATTCAACAGAGTTTCTGTATATCCTTGAATATAAGATAAATTACCATGAATAAAGTTAACAGGATTATTAATTTCATGGGCAACTCCAGCAACCAATTGTCCCAAGCTAGACATTTTTTCTGCCTGAATTAATTGCCCTTGAGTCCGCTTGAGTTCATTAATAGTTGCCACTAATTCTTGATTTATCTTAGTGAGATCAGCCGTCCGCTCCTGCACCCTAACCTCAAGCTCTTCATTAGTCTGTTGTAATAGTTCTTCTGTATGCTTACGGGAAGTAATATCAGTCCGAATAGCTAAATATTGATAAACTCTATGATGGTCATCAAGAAAGGGGACAATTGTTGTATCTACCCAATAAAAAGACCCATCCTTAGCTTTGTTTTTAATTTCTGCCCGCCACAATTTGCCCTTAGAAATCGTCTGCCACATTTGAGCAAAGAATTCTTCCTTATGATAGCCAGAATTTAGGATGCGGTGATTTAGCCCAATTAGTTCTTCTCTCTGATATTTGGATATTTCACAAAATTTATCATTAACAAAAGTGATCGTACCTTTGGCATCAGTAATGGCAACGATCGCAGTTTGATTTAAGGCGTAGGTAAGGTCTTTTAAGTTAACCAGATTTTCACTAAATTCTAGTCTTTTTAGTTGTTGATCTAGTTGCTCTGTAGATAATAAACTACAATGATTTAGATTAGCTTCAGCTTGATGTTTAGGGAATAAATCGCAGTAATTTAAACCATAATTATCTTGCTCGGTAGATGGTAAATGGCAGTAATCTAAACCATAATTAATGTAGTCAATCTCAGTGTATTTACTCATAACCAAATACCTTCTAGCCCTTATATTTCACTTATATTACTATGATAGATATGAGTGTATAAAACAACAATAAAAAATATATAAATTTACATGAAATGAGGAGATATATAAAAATATAAGTAACAAAATTTCATAGAGCATTCAAAAATAATCTCTAGGATTTCTATAATATTTGTGCTATGAACCAATTTCTAGATCGAGTTTTTCATAAATCCTAGAAGCCAATTTGCTGCTGTGGCTCTCCGAGCCTGCTTAGGACCAAATTCCCCGATTTTATAGCCCGTAAACCCCAATTCTTCCTTGAGGAGTTGCTTATGTTCTGGAGCGATCGATCGCGTCAGCTTTACCGTAGCTGGACGACTGGCAATAAAATCTGGGGGAATCGGGTATTCTTCCCGCCAAGTTGGGGCAACAGCACTGGTATCCCATTGTTCGTTCTCATAACGATAGCCAAGGCAGTGCCAAACTAATTCATTTACGGTGCGATCGTCAATTTCTTCCTGAAGAATTGCCCAAATAGTTGCGGTTGATAAGAAAGGGAGAGTCATATTTTAATTAGCCACCTGAAAAATTTGGGATGATGAAGTTGTAGGTTGAGAACTTGCTTGAACCACGAAAATATCTCCTGCAAGATAATAATTTTGGAGGTAAGAAAATGCGCTCTAAATGCTCTACAACAGGCGACATTTCCTTACTTTCTCTTATTCTTACTTTTTCTTATAATAATCTGCACCCTTATTCACAAATTTTAGAGTATAGGCATCTTGATATTTAGTACCTACCTTATAAACTCCGGCACTTGCCATATCATCAAAGAAAGTTTTCCAGCGCTGATCACTCATAGACCCAATGCCTTGCTTCTCAGCATCCCCAGAAACCACAATTCCATACTCTTTCATTTTGGTAACCCCGTAGGCAAGCTGATCATCACTCATTTGGGGGTTATCCTTTTTGATCAACTCATTACCGGGAGTTGGATTTTCAAAGTAGCTATACCAACCTTTGATGGAAGCATCCACAAATCGTTGGACTAGATCCGGCTTAGTATCTACTATTTCCTTCCGAGTTTCAATAGTTGTAGAGTAGGGAGTCCAACCACCATCAGCCATCAGTAGCACGACTGGCTTAAATCCACCTTCTTTTTCAATTTTTAGAGGTTCAGAACTTAGATAACCTTGTTGTGCCATAGTTTTATCGGCCAAAAAAGGTCCCATTGTGAAGTTGTAGGGGCGTTTTTGCTCATCAGTAAAGCCATACTTAGCCTTTAACCAAGGCCAGAAAGTACTGTTAGCAGCGGCAGAAACCAAAACTGGCTTCCCTTTAAGGTCTGCGATCGTCTTTACTCCTTGGTCTGGGTGAACTAACAAAATCTGGGGGTCTTTCTGGAACATCGAGGCTACAGTAATTTTGGGGATTCCTTCTTCTACAGCCCGAATCGCATCAGAACCATAGCCCATAAAAAAGTCGATCGCATTTCCCATCAACAACTGTGTGCCATTAACCTGAGGCCCGCCCATTTTAATCGTTACATCTAGGCCATGTTCTTTGTAGATACCTGTAGCAACTGCTTGATAAAAACCGCCATGCTCTGCCTGAGCGAACCAGTTAGTGCCGTAAGTAATTTTATCTAAAGAAGTGGGACTAACAGCTGGGCTAGCTCCGGGACTAGTTTTTGGACTGGCAGTAGGAGAAGCAGTACTTGTAGAAGTAGTTCCAGTTCCACAGGCAGCAAGAACTCCACTACCAAGGGCGAGGGAACCGTATTGCAGAAATTGACGGCGGTTAAGATTAAGGTCACTCATGGTTATTTAAAGCTAAAAGATGATAGAAAAAATTGCCAACTGTAATTAATAATTGTCTTGATATATTATCTAGGTTGTATTATATATTACAGTATAAAGATATTCAATAGATTAAAAGCATTTTCTTTAGCATAAATCACATCTCCTTATCCTCGCTGTTTAGGCACCATAAAATTATTAAGGATAAGAATATTTTTCTCTCCAATCTTGAAATTTTGATGCTATATCTTAATATTTTAGCTAGGTTTTAAGGGCATTTATAAATATATTTTAATCATGTTTCAAATTACTCGTCGCCGCCTTGCTTTTTGGTATGCTTCTCTCACGGCTATACTCCTATTACTATTTGCTACTGGGGTATATTTGTATGTCAGAAATACTTTAATTGAACGAGTTGATGATACCTTAAATCATGTAGTAGAAGTAGTAGAGCGATCGCTAACTATTAAATCTACTGAAGACCCCCAGCTTCCCTATGAAGTTGATATTAAAGCCAGCTTTCGTAATAATAACAAAACTATAGAGGATGACCATATTGATCTAGAGTGGTTTAATCCCCAAGGAAAATTACTCTGGTCAACTTTTACCGAACCTTTAGAGATTCCTCTAAATCCCGACTATCATGAAACTGTCCCAGTTAGTCTCCAAGATATTCTCCCTAGTTATTTTCTTAGACAAGTTACTTCTAAATTTAAGGTAGAAGATTATTTTTTAGGTTATTTGCGGGTTAGTCATCCTTGGTTTGAAGTAACTAAACCCAGCCGGGATTTAATAATTGATCTAGGCTTTGGAACTACCTTAATGATTATTGCGGTGGCAGGTATTGGCTGGTTCTTATCTGGGTTAGCAATCCAACCAGTGCGAGATTCCTACCAGAGCTTAAAACAATTTACTTCTGATGCTTCCCATGAATTGCGTAATCCGATCGCCATTATTCAAACTAATGTCCAACTTGCCTTAGCCGACCCAGATTTAGACCCCAAACTCCCCGAACAACAGCGATTAATTACTTCTCTTCAAGTAGTAGAAAGACTCAGTAAAAGGTTAGGAAAACTAGTAGATGATTTACTATTTTTAGCTCGATCTGATAGTGGAATTGTTCAAATAGAAAAGCAAATAGTTCATATAGATTCTTTGCTAATTCAAGTAGTTGAAGAACAGCAATTAATTGCCGATCAACGACAAATAGAATTATCTTTAGATTTTCAAGAATCTGCCCAAGAAGAAGATTTTGCTATCCTCGGAGATGAGAATCAAATTGCCCGTTTGTTTACTAATATTGTCAGTAATGCTATTAGTTATACTTCATCTCTAGGGCGAGTAGACATAGTCCTTAGTCGGATTACCAAGAGTAAGGAGAATTGGCTAGGTCTTAAACAAAATTTAACCCAAAATTTAACCCAAAATCTAATTAAACCTAACCATTTTATGATTCCTCTACTCCAAGTTACTATCAAAGATACGGGCATTGGTATACCTCCCTTGGAACTAGAAAAAATATTTGATCGCTTCTACCGAGTAGATACGGCCCGTAGCCATCAGGGAAATAGTAGTTCTGGGCTAGGACTCGCGATCGCTCGGACTATCATCCAGAACCATCAAGGAGAAATTACTGTTACGAGTGTGCCGAACCAAGGTACAACTTTTATGATTACCTTGCCATCTATAAATCTGCCCTCTACAAATTAGATACAACTAAACTCGAATTTCCTGCCCCTTTTGGAGTGCTGCCGCATGAATTTGTCGCCAAGGTAGGTTTGTTGCCCTAGCGATCGCCGCACAATCTTCGTACTCTGGTTGCACATTAGTAATATTTCCCTCTTGTTGCCAAGCTATCTTGACTCTTACCGCACCATAAGCAGTCTGCACTGGCCGAATTTCTCGCTGGAGGATGGATCGCTCTTGGATTGATCGGCGGATACCAAGAGTGCTGGTTTCTGTAAATAATACTGCTTCACATTCTGGAATTTTAGCTACAGGCGTAATCACTGTTAGTAAGGTTCCCAAGCGAGATTTTTTCATAGTTATTCCTTGGGTAAAAACATCTAAAGCCCCTATTTTTAAGAGGCGATCGCAGGCATAACTAATAGCTTGGGGATTAAGATCATCAATCTGAGT
>JANMHD010000206.1:0-4576 GCA_031374985.1 Coleofasciculaceae cyanobacterium OTE_70_metabat_329
GGGGTGAATACTGCCATGCCCAACCGCATTACCAAAATTGTCTTAGAAAAAAATCTGCTCCCCCAACTAGGCAACTATCAAACAATTAGATCGGAATTTCCCTACGGCGTGGGTAGTCGGGTTGATTTTCTCTTAACCGGGGATCAGGACTTTGCCCCAATTTATCTAGAGGTGAAAAGTACGACTCTGGCAGTACCACCCTTGGCTTTATTTCCTGATACAGAGACTACTAGGGGACAAAAGCATTTACGGGAACTCACGGCTATCTTGCCCCAAGCACGGGGAGTAATGTTGTATTTTATTAATCGAGGAGATTGCGATCGCTTCACCCCCGGTGATGCTTACGATCCTACCTACGGTAAACTCTTAAGGGAAGGCCTAAAGCACGGGCTAGAGGTGCTACCCTGTAGATTTCTAATTACCCCAGAGGGAATTTCCTATCTTGGTTTGGCAGAACTAGTCTTAAAAGATTAGGTGAGGAAGATTAGCGGCGATCAGATACCCAGTTAAAAATTGTTTAGATACTAATGATATAAAGATTACCTAACTAACATGCAACAAAAACCTTGGATCAAAATTCTGACAGTAATTATCTGTTTATTCTTAGCAATTAATCTAGGTGCGTGTAGTAAAGAAATCCCCAAAATTATAGGTGTTCCCCTCCCCGGTTGGACAGCAATTAAAGGTGAAGGAGTGGCATTATTTTTACCTCAAAGTTTTGTAGGGGGAAATCCGGGGCGAGATTTAGATAAAATTACCGAGCAACTAAAAGCGCTCGATCCCAATTACGAGCAAAAATTATTAGGCATTACCCAAAATCCTACAGCCGTAGCTTTGCTGGCCTTTGATACTCAAGGTTTTAATAATCAAAAACAAGGTAGTACATCAAATATTTCTATTCCCACAAATATTAATATTACCAGTCAAACAATGCCTAAGGATGCCACCTTGAGTAGCCTCATGGATAATAGTAGCCAACAAATTACCAAAGAATATCAGGTATCTGAGCAGAAAATCATTACTATCAATCAACAGGAAGTCGCTAAAATTATCGCTACTACTTCTAATAGTAATCCAAGGATCAAACAATTATTTTATTTAGTTCCTGCCGTAGATCGAAAGAAATTTTGGGTAGTCACTTATACAACCTTTAGTAAGGATTTTGATCGCCTTTTACCTATGTTTTCAGAAAGTATAAAAACCTTACAGTTTCTTAATTAATCCAACTTTCTACACCCATAGCAATTCTAAATAGTTTAAGGTGCTTAACCTCCTAATAGATAAATTTTAGGTGAAATATAGTGGAGCTAAAACAAGTAATTATTTCTTATAAATCTGGCCATAAACAAAGCCAAAAATGGGCCGATCGATGTGCCAGAGAATTGGAGCAATTGGGGTGTCATGTGTTAATGGGGCCTAGTGGAATTAAAGATAATCCCTTTCCAGTTTTTCTTGCTTCTGTGACTCAGCCTATTGACCTTTGTATTGTTCTAGGGGGAGATGGGACGGTCTTGGCAGCAGCAAGGCAGTTGGCACCAGAGGGGATTCCTTTGTTAGCAATTAATATTGGTGGGCATTTGGGTTTTTTGACAGAGCCGATCGAGGAATTTGAAAATACTCAAAAAGTCTGGGATCGCCTCCATCAAGACCGCTATGCTATTCAACGGCGGATGATGCTCCAAGCAATACTTTATGAAGGAGATAGACGAGATAAGGAGCCAATTAGCGATCACTTTTTTTGTCTCAATGAAATGTGCATTAAACCCGCCAGTATAGACCGGATGCCCACGGCAATTATCGAGATGGAAGTGGATGGAGAAGTGGTGGATCAATACCAAGGAGATGGCTTATTAGTGGCAACACCCACAGGTTCTACTTGTTATAATGCCTCGGCTAATGGTTCGATCGTTCATCCCGGCATGGAAGCAATTATTGTTACGCCCATTTGCCCCTTGAGCTTATCTAGTCGTCCTCTAGTTCTGCCAGCAGGTTCAGTGGTTAGTGTATGGGCTTTAGGAGATTTTGAAACCAATAATAAAGTTTGGACTGATGGAGCGATCGGTACTTCTATTTATCCGGGGCAAAGAATAGATATTCGTATGGCAGATTGCCAAGGAAAGTTTATTATTTTACGAGAAAATTATTCCTTTTATCAAACTTTGCGAGAGAAATTGCAATGGGCGGGGGCAAGAATTAAATATACTAATAACTATCATAATTAGGTTAAGTGGATACTAAACTATAACTAACTAAATTAAAGAGCGATTTTTATGGCTAATACCCAATCCAATCCAGATTTAACGCCAGAATTGCAACCCCTAGATGAGTATAATCTGTTACTCCAAGCGAATGTTCATCCAGTTGATTGGGTTAATCCTCAACCTGCTGGAGTGTACGATTTGGTGGTGATTGGAGCAGGGACAGCGGGGTTAGTGGTGGCAGCCGGGGCAGCAGGCTTGGGTTTGGGCTTAAAAGTAGCCTTGATTGAAAAAAATCTTCTAGGGGGCGATTGCCTGAATGTGGGGTGTGTGCCTTCTAAATGTTTGATCAGTTCCTCGCGGGTGGTGGCAGATATACGGGATGCCCAACCTTGGGGAATTCAGCCTCCAGAAAGCATAGATATTGATTTTGCCGCAGTCATGACCCGGATGCGACAGATTCGATCGCACATCAGTCGCCATGATTCGGCCGAAAGATTTCGTAGTCTGGGAGTAGATGTATTTCTCGGTGCTGCCCAGTTTCAGGATCGGCAAACTGTAGAAGTAAATGGTCAAAACCTAAAATTCAAAAAAGCAGTGATTGCCACCGGGGCTAGGGCAACTCGTCCCCAGATTCCCGGCTTGGCGGAGGCGGGGTATTTAACTAATGAAACAGTATTTTCTTTAACTACTCGCCCCCAGAGATTAGCAGTAATTGGCGGAGGCCCGATCGGTTGTGAACTAGCTCAGGCCTTCCAACGATTGGGATGTGAAGTAAATCTATTCCATAAACATAGCCACTTACTAGATAAAGAAGACTCAGAGGCAGCGGATATTATTCAACAGGAGTTTATCCGGGAAGGTATGGGGTTAATTCTGAGTAGTAATCTAGAACGGGTAGAGAAGACTGCCACCGGGAAAACAATCTATTATCAACAAGACGGGGTGATGAAGACTCTAGATGTAGATGAAATATTGGTGGGGACGGGGCGATCGCCCAATGTAGAAGGTTTAAATTTAGAAGTTGTAGAGGTGAACTATGACAAACAAAGGGGTGTAATAGTTAATGATTATCTTCAAACCACCAATCCCCAGATTTATGCTGCCGGAGATATCTGTATGAATTGGAAATTTACCCATGCTGCCGATGCTGCTGCCCGGATTGTGATTAAAAATACTCTATTCTCTCCCTTTGGCTTGGGACGCAGTAAATTAAGTAATCTAGTCATGCCGTGGGTGACGTATACAGATCCAGAAATTGCCCACGTGGGTTTGTATGGCCACGAAGCTGACGCTCAGGGTTTAGCAGTAGATACCCTTAAAATTCCTTTCTCGGCAGTCGATCGAGCGATTACCGATGGAGAAACTCAGGGTTTTATTAAAGTCCTGCATCAACGGGGGAGCGATCGCATCCTCGGAGCAACTATTGTGGCTCGTCATGCCGGGGATATGATCAGTGAGGTGACCTTGGCGATCGTTACCAAACAGGGACTTAGCGCTCTATCAGGGGTGATTCATCCCTACCCCACCCAGGCTGAGGCAATTAAAAAAGCCGCTGATGCCTACCGTAAAACTCTCCTCACGCCCCGGACTCAAGCCTTATTAAAATTGTTAACTAAATTTAGCTAGTGCATAAACAGCAAAAAACCCTCCCCCTAGCCCTCTCCCGCAGGAGAGGGGACAAGAAAACTCTGAATCTCCTTCTCCCACGAAATGAGGGGGATTTTGCTAACTCCGCAAGAGGTCTAATTTTTTACATCAAATTTAAATTTGGTAAGCTAATCACTGAGCTTAAAGTCCCCCTTTTAAAGGTGGATTTAGGGGGATCGCACCATCCCTTATCTGAACGTAAACTGCTGTATATCCTGCTGGGATTTATTGCCACAACCGTAATCTCGTTTGGGTTGCCTGCTCCAGGCTTTGCTCAAACTTTGGCTAGTCCTCAAGGGTTTAATCTCCAAGACTTAATTCGTAGTTCCCTGCAATGGGTAGAAAGTTTGGGAATCTGGGGCGGGGTGGCATTTATGGGAATTTATATTCTAGCCACGATCGCTTTTTTACCAGCTTCCCTCATCACCTTGGCAGCCGGAGTTGTATTTGGGGTGGTGTGGGGTTCTATATATGTATTTGTGGGGGCTACCCTGGGGGCGATCGCGGCTTTTCTGGTAGGGCGCTATCTCATCCGGGGCTGGGTGAGTAAGAAAATCGCCGGGAATCCAAAATTTGTAGCGATCGATCAGGCAGTTGCCGAGGAGGGCTTCAAGATTGTGCTACTAACTCGCCTCTCGCCAGTGTTTCCCTTTAATCTGCTCAACTATGCTTTTGGAGTGACAGGTGTTACCTTAAAAGACTACGCCCTGGGATCGATCGGCATGATT
>JANMHD010000211.1:0-7353 GCA_031374985.1 Coleofasciculaceae cyanobacterium OTE_70_metabat_329
AGCCGCCCAGTTATTCCAAGCTCTGGCTACAGCAAATATCAGCGTCGATATGATTATTCAATCCCAGCGCTGTCGCTTGATTGGGGATATTCCTACCCGTGATATTGCTTTTACCGTCCATCAGGCAGATGCCCAACTAGCCCAAGAAGTATTGGCAAAACTAGAAGAGATGTTGCCCTGTAGTGAAGTGGCAGTCAATGAGGCGATCGCAAAAGTAAGTATTGTTGGGGCAGGTATGGTGGGGCATCCCGGCACTGCTGCCCGGATGTTTGCTGCCCTTGCCGCTGAGAAAATTAATATCTACATGATCACCACCTCAGAGATCAAAGTTAGCTGTGTAGTAGCCCAAGACCAAGGGATCAGGGCATTACAAGTAGTCCATGCTGCCTTTAATTTGGGCGGAGATCTGCAAATAGAAATTCCTGCTTAAATCTCACCGCGGATTTCTTCTACAATGCCATCCCGGAGGAGAATTTCTACATTATTTTTCAGAATTAGGTTATCTCCTACCCCTAGGCTAAACATACTCTCCATCTGGCCAGTCACCACTTCCTGCCCTAACTCCAAAAGTTGAATTTGTTGGAGATTTTGCAGCATTTGGTTTTTCTGGTTCAATAGGTCTCCCTTGCCTTGATTGACTTGGGATTGAATATTTTCAATTTGTTGTACCATCTGGGGCCCGGGGGGCTGGAGTCCGGTTTTTTGGAGTTCTGAAATTGCCCGTTGCCCTTGCATATCTAGCTGTTGCAATTGAATATCAATTTGTTCTACCTGCTGTTGAAATTGTTGCTGAGTTTCCTCTTTCCACCGGGGAGTAACTACAGATTTGATATTGACAACTCTTTTGAGGGATAGCTGGGATTTATTGTCTTCCATAGGAGTAATTAGTTTATTTCTGTGGCATTAAAATATTAGTTATGTCTGCCGGATCAAGATTATCGCAAATTTGCCCTGATTAGCCCAGATCATCCCTAAGGATTTAGGTTAATCTAAGCAAACATTTGAGTAATTAGGTCTTGATAATAGTCCGTAACTACAGGGCGGCGCATTTTTAGGGTCTGGGTTAACATCCCATTTTCCATAGTGAAAGGCTCGGTGACCAAACGAAATACCCCAATGCGATCGTCCACCCGATAACCGGGGCGATCCTTAATTTCCCGGTTGAGTTCTTGGCGGAATAAATCCTGAACGGGTTTAGTTGCCAAATCCTCCGGCAGATTTAGGGTTAAGTTCTGCTGAGTAGCCCAGAGTTTTAGGGCATCTTGGTTAGGCACAATTAAAGCCCCAAGAGATCGTTGATCCTGCCCCACTACCATAATTTGATCTACATAAATACTCCGTAGACAGGCATCTTCCAGGGGTAGGGGTTCAATATTTTCCCCATTCGTGAGGACGATCGTATCCTTCGCCCTACCAGTGATCACAATATCTCCGGCAGGGGCAATCATTCCCAAATCACCAGTATTAAACCAGCCTTGGGGATTGATCGCTTTCTGGGTGGCCTCTGGGTTTTTGTAATAGCCCCGCATGATCTGATATCCCCGAATCATCACTAAACCTTTAGCTCCTTGGGGTAAGGTTTTGAAAGTTTCTGGGTCTACAATTTTTGTCTCTGTGCCGGGCATAGGTAAACCCGATGCTCCCCGCAGATTGTGCCAAGGCCTGCGTACATGGGTAACAGGAGAAGTTTCGGTTAAGCCATAACCAACAATTATGGGAAAGCCAATAATTTCAAAAAAATCCTCTAGGTGCATGGCGAGAGAGCCGCCCCCGCTCACGGCGATTTTTACCCGTCCCCCCGTAGCTTGGAGAATCTTTTTATACACGATCGCCTTCCCCAAGCCATGCAAAGGAGCCAGTAATCCTGCTTTGATTCCTGCCAGCAATTTCTCCTGAGGACTAGGGTTAAGATTAGTTAGGTCTAAGCCTGTAGCTAATCTCTTAGCTTTAATATAGCTCTGGCTCCAGCCGAGGAAAGTATTGACTAATTTTTGCTTATTCGCTGGTTGTTCCCGCAACTGCCGTTGCACCCCTTCATAGATATTTTCCCAAAGTCGAGGGACACCCACCATCAGGTGAGGACGATAGGTCTTCAGGTCAGCCTTGATATGGCGAATATTAGTATAAATTTGGGTGCAACCTTGAGAAAGCACAAAGTATTCACAAGCCCGCTCGTAGGAATGCCAACTAGGCAGAATACTCATAAATAGATCCCCCGGTTGCAGCACGATCGTTCCCCCAAAGGTATTAACTTGGTGCAACAAATTCCCGTGGGTCAGCATGACGCTTTTGGGTTGTCCCCCGGTTCCCGATGTGTAGATCAAAGTCGCCAGAGTGTTGCGATCGGCGGTGGTCAGTTGCAGGGGATAGTTTGCTCCGGCTGCCATGAGCTGCGAGAAATTCAGCACCTTAACGGGTAAATCTGTCGGTGGCTCTTCATCCGTGAGCAATACCACTAAGCTCATGGGTAAATCTAGCAAGTCTGGTAATAGTTTCTTCAAGGTTTTCAAATCTTCCACTACCAACGTCCGGCTGCCACTATTAGCCAAGATGTAGAGCAGTTCTGCCCTTTCTGCTTGGGAACTCCTTACGGCATTAGCAGCACCTGCGGCCATAATACCCTGATCTGCAATAAACCACCGCGCACTGTTATCGGCAAATAAAGCAATTCTGGCCGGAGTTTGGCTATCTTCAGGCTCTAGGTTCACCCCACTAGCTTGCAGTCCGGCGGCAAATTGACTAATTTGTTGCCACAGTTCCCGAAAGGTGATTTTAATAGGCTTTTCTGCATACTGGTCATCCAAAGCGGGAATCTCAGCAAATTTCTCTGCTGCACTCTGCCACACCTGGGAGAGGCAGTGAGCAGATTGGTACGTAGCCAAAAGACTCCGAAAGTTATTTTGTTCTTCTGGGAACTGACTCAAGGCATGGAAATCAACTAGGGTTTGGGGGGACATGAGACTCCTACGGTATGCTCTGTTATTTATTTAACCGTAATTTGTTTTCCTAGGAATAAAAATTTTTAGTGGACAGTTTCAATTCTGGTAAGGCTTTCTGTCCTTAACCATAACCATTATTGCTGGCTGAGCGTAGGTCAGTGAGCGAAGCCGAACTGAGTCGAATTTATGCTGAGTGTTGTCGAAGTAGCCAAAACCTCGCCACAAATCTTCGATCGCTTATCTTCATTTATAGCGGAAATGTTCCCTTCGACTACTTCGACTACGCTCAGTACAAGTCCGCTCAGGGAAAGTCTCTAGGCTTAGGGTCAAAGCTTTTGTTTAAACCGAACTCACGTTAATCCTACTAGTTTGGCACTGGTTTCCCACATCAATTCTCCTTTCTCATCATCCCGTGCTTGGGGAGAAACTTTTTGGACAAAGGATTTACCATCTTTCTTTTGACGATTGCCCCAACTCCAGTAAGCACCCGATTGCTTATACTCGGGGTCTGCTACTACCATGGCTACCCTTTCTCCAGATAGCTCTTGGGAGACGTAGCCTCCGGTAATATTTTTCTGGAACCAAGGGAAGATTTTTTGGAACAGAGGATAATGATTCCGAAATAGGGGAGTATCGGCCACACAACCCGGATAGAGGGAAGTAAAGGTAATACCGGTGCTGGCGTGGTAACGACGATCGAGCTCCCGCATGGTCAGCACATTACAGACTTTACTATCTTTATAAGCTTTAACTGGTTCAAATTGCTTGCCATCGGCCATGGAAATGGGGTCTTGAAAACCTACAGCAAAACCTTCAAAATTCCCTAGGTCTGGACGGGGAGGGATTTTGCCCCCTAGTTCATCGGGGTTGTGGGTGACGGTTCCCAAAATAACTAAGCGGCGATCGCTAAAATCAGATTTCTGCATATCCTCCAGCAACAAATTACACAGAAGAAAATGCCCCAAGTGATTAGTTGCCATACTTAGTTCATAGCCTTCGGGACTCCGCAGAGGTTCCTTAATCAGAGGCATATAGATTGCGGCATTACACACCAAAGCATCAAGGGGTTTACCCGTAGCTCGGAATTTATCCACAAATTGCCGCACACTTGCCAGAGAACCCAAATCGATAGGCAAAATGGTGTAACTTTCCTTGGGAATCCCTACTTCTTGAGCAACTTTTTCGGTTTTAGGTAGATCTCGACATGCCATGACCACATGCCAGCCCCTTGCTGCCAGAGCTTTTGCAGTGTACAAACCCACTCCAGAAGATGCCCCCGTAACTACTACGGTAGATTGTCGATGTTGTGTCATTTTTTTATGAACTCCCCTTCAAATTTTTTGTCGGCTTTGGATCGTTATCAAAGATTTTCTTAATGATCCCACAAGCTTGAGCTTACGGATCTTAAGTTTTTTGTAATAGAAATTGACAAGGAATAGGGCTAGTGGTGTCGAGAGGAGACTGAGGAAAGTGCTTGGTAACTAGGGAGGAGACTTGAATAGGTTTAACTTCAGCATAGCTAGTTTTATCGGGCAAGAAGACTACATTAACTCCTTGTTTACATTTTTTCACGCAGCCAGTAGTTTTGATTTTTACTTGGGTATCTAGGCCTCGATCGCTAATATTTTCTTGAAGACTAGCAATTACCGCTCCTGCTCCCCGGCGCTGGCAGCTAGATTTGCCACAGACCAAAATGCAAGCAGGTGAGGGTTTTTCAAGGGAAAACGATTTTTTTTGCTGGGGTAATTCTACTAAGGTGTCAGATAAATTATTCGCTAGATGATGAATAAACAATTCTTCAGCTTTATATTCACCATCTTTTCGGTAACTACCCGATAGTCTAACCCATGTTCCGAGGATGTTTTGTCGATCGACCCTACTAATCAGAGAGTGGCGTAGGGCTTTGCTGAGTTTGACCTGTACTTTTCCTTGCCCTGTTGCCAATAACAATCGTTTGTGGGGGATGCGATCGAGCCATTGTATGACCTGACCTTCTAGGGTGGATAGCTCTGATCTTCGGGCTAGTTTATCCTTGTTCACCAAAATCACCAATATATCTTGAAGGGTTATTAATACTTTTATCCTAAGCTAATTGAGAATAAGTTGCATTACTTACTTCATAAAATTACACAGCAATCCTGGTCTGGAACCTGATGAACTTGATCAAGTCCCCAGTAGATTGGGCTGATATGTCAGGAAATATCAATAATTACAGAATTCCCTATATACATAAACGTTAAATTTAGATAAAACAGAGTTGTAATGAAAATTCATCTAAATTATGAACTGTCAAATCCAATTTAGCGATCGCTCCACCGACATTGACTACCATCAACTTCAGCAATTATTTACCATCACTGCTTTTTGGGCGCAGACTCGTACTATAGAAGACCTTCAAATTGCGGTTACCAATAGTGAACCAGTAATCAGCCTCTGGGATAGAAAAACTTTGATTGGTTTTGCTAGAGCAACTTCTGACGGTATTTATCGAGCTACCATCTGGGATGTGATTATTCATCCAGACTATCAAGGGCGGGGTTTGGGTAGCAAGCTAGTAGAAACTGTCTTGAGTCACCCGAAAATGCAACGGGTAGAAAGAATTTATCTAACCACGACCCACCAACAACACTTCTACGAAAAGATTGGCTTTCAACAAAACTCCACTACGACTATGGTGTTGCACAACCAGCCCCCCCTGTATCCCCCCTTCCCGGCAGTAGTGTTACAATCCCAAGAGAGTTAATTCTCCTGCCTCAACTTCTCAGCCGTAATCCATTACCCATGTTCCCTATTTCTCAGAAATATCAAACCCGGCTCAAAACAACTTTCATCTATCTAGTTTTAGGGGCGATCGCCCTGATAATGCTATTTCCCCTAATCTGGTTAGTTAGTACTTCCTTCAAATCTGCCACAGAAAATATCTTTCAATTTCCGCCCCAGTTAATCCCTAAATCCCCCACCTTCCAGAACTTTATTACGGTTTGGAAGACCAATCCTTTTGGGGTTTATCTGTTTAATAGCACTCTGGTGGCAGTGTTAACCGTGGGCTTGAATTTGATCTTTTGCTCCCTAGCGGCCTATCCCCTAGCTCGTTTGAACTTTCTCGGTAGAGATGTAATTTTTAATGTCATTGTCGCCACCATCATGATTCCCTTCCAGATAGTGATGATTCCCTTGTATATTCTCACCGTGCAACTAGGCTTAAAAAATAGCTATCTAGGAGTAATCTTCCCCAGCATTGCCTCTGCCTTTGGGATTTTCTTGCTCCGTCAAGCCTTTCAAGGAGTCCCCAAGGAACTAGAAGAAGCTGCCCGGATGGATGGCTCCAATGATTTAGGGATTTGGTGGCATATCATGCTGCCGGCGGTGCGTCCCGCTCTGGTCACTCTAGCGATTTTTGTCTTTATCGGCTCTTGGAGTGATTTTCTTTGGCCGCTGATTGTCTTAGATCGCCCCGAATTTTATACTCTGCCCCTAGGAGTGGCCAAGTTAGCTGGGACTTTTTCCTTAGACTGGCGCTTGATTGCGGCCGGCTCGGTGATTTCTATTGCCCCAGTTTTAATGTTTTTTGTGCTGCTCCAGCGCTACATTGTACCTACAGATGTCAGTAGTGGGGTGAAGGGCTAATGTTGATGGATGGCAAGATAGTTGCAGAGAAAATTTATGCCGAAGTTCGATCGCAGGTTGTAGAACTACAAGCAAAATTTGGGCGTGCTCCGGGTTTAGCTGTGATCATGGTGGGGGATAATCCCGCCAGTGCCGCCTACGTGGGCAACAAGGAAAAAGCTTGCACCAAGGTGGGGATAACCTCTTTTCGCCACAACTTCCCGGCGGAAGTTACCCAAGCAGAACTAAGTAATTTAATTAATCAGCTTAACCACGAGGAACTAGTAGACGGAATTTTATTACAGCTACCCATCCCCGGCCATCTCGATTCTGGAGCATTGCTTTTGGAAATTGACCCCAGCAAAGATGTGGATGGTCTCCATGCTGCTAACTTAGGCAAACTAGTCCGGGGAGAATCGGGATTGCGTAGTTGTACCCCCGCCGGAGTTATGCGTTTATTGCAGGAGTATGATATTGACCCCAAGGGTAAGCAGGCAGTAGTAATTGGCAGGAGTATTTTAGTAGGGAAGCCCCTCGCCTTAATGCTGTTGGAAGCAAATGCCACGGTGACGATCGCCCACTCCCAAACCTCAAACTTAGCTGAATTAACTAGCCAAGCAGATATTCTGGTCGCTGCGATCGGTCGCCCCCAGATGATCACTGCGGAGATGGTCAAACCCGGAGCCGTAGTAATTGATGTGGGTATGAACCGGATTACTACAGACCAGGGTTCCCGTCTAGTAGGGGATGTGGACTTTGAAGCAGTAAAAGATGTGGCAAGTTATATCACCCCAGTTCCCGGCGGCGT
>JANMHD010000235.1:0-10580 GCA_031374985.1 Coleofasciculaceae cyanobacterium OTE_70_metabat_329
GAAAAATTCAATTTTTGCAATATCAGGCAGCTTCTTTACTGGTATATCGATCGCTCCTCCAGACCGAGGTAGGGCAGGCTTGGATGGCAATTCTGGCGGCGTTGTTAGATAGTGGCGGCAAGGCGATCGCTCCGGTAGAGGCTTATGCTCAATGGTTTGTAGAGCTAACGAGGTCAAATCAAGGCTGGCAGGATTACCTAATTAGCCAAATTTTCCAAGCAGACAATGCCTTTAGTCGCCAAGCTCAGGTACAGGAACTAGCAGATTTGCCGCCCCATCTGGTCAAGGCTGCTCGTCATGATCTTCAGGTATTGCAACATATCTACGTTTGTTCTGCGGCTGATCTCAGTAATTGGGTAAAATCCCTTGCTCCTATCTCGATCGATTTGGTGAGTTGGGATCAAGAGACTAACCCCAAGAATCCCTTGTTCCTTAGCAAACGCCGGCAGCAACAACAGGAACTCCGGCGGAAATTACAGACTACTACCAACTGGGCAGACTGGCTTCCGGATCTGGCGGCCTACTATTACCAATTTGGTTCTGGTAGTTTAGCTAACTACGATGCTTGGCGCTGGCAGGCGGGAAACCTCGTGGGAGTTTCTTACCCGGATCCAATTAAGCTTACGGATTTAGTAGGCTATGAGCTGCCGAAGCAGAAACTAATTAAAAATACTGAGGCTCTGTTACAAGGGTATCCGGCTTTGCACACTATCCTTTATGGCAGTAGGGGGTCAGGAAAATCTTCCTTAGTTAAGGCTTTGTTGGGAGAGTATAGCGATCGGGGTTTACGCCTAGTAGAAGTAGCAAAATCTGACCTAGGACAACTACCAGAGATTACGGAAAAATTAAGGCTCCTGCCCCAGAAGTTTATTATTTTTGTGGATGATCTTTCCTTTGAAGATCACGAAGATAACTATAAATCTTTGAAGGTGGTTCTGGAAGGCAACCTCAGTGCCAGAGCTAATAATGTGGTGGTCTATGCCACTTCTAATCGCCGCCACCTAATTCGAGAATTTTTTGCCGATCGCCCCCGTCCCCAAGATAGTGATGAAATTCAGGCATGGGACACAGTGCAAGAGAAACTTTCCTTTAGCGATCGCTTTGGTTTGACCCTGACCTTTGAACCGGCCAATCAAGATACTTACCTGACAATTGTGCATCATCTTGCCCAGCAAGCCGGGATCAATATTACCCCCGCAGACTTAGATTATCAGGCTCTACAGTGGGCGGTACAACACAACGGGCGATCGGGTAGAACTGCCAGACAATTTATTGACTTTCTTAAGTTTACATAAACCCTTTTTTCTAGCGTAGCGGCACGTTATTGCGGGGCAGGAGGGATCAAACTTTGAGTTAGAAAAACATCAATCTTTTGAAGGGATAAATCACAGCCTTGAACATTAAACCTAACATGGTTAACTCACCGGGGCTGCATTGCGATCGCCATTGTCCGGGTTGACAAAATAAACTTTCCACTAACTTGCGTTGCTGGGGAAGATTATCTACATCAAAGGCAATTTGGATCTGGAGAGTTTTAGTCAAAAGAGAAGACTTCAAGGCAGCTTTGCTATGGGTTTTAGGTTGAGGTAATCTCTCTATTTTTTTAATCCATCCGGTCATGGCTAATTGTTGCTGGGGGAAGAAGAGCTTTATAGTTTCTAGATTGGCGGGAAACTCCTGATGAGTAGGAATAAATAGGGTAATTTCTGCCCCTGCTTCCCAAAGATGAGTCGTCATGGCTGACCAAACTTGGGTTCCTGTATCAATTTCCACTACCCAGGATTTAGGGAGTCGATCGTAGCGATCGAACTTCGGCACATCCCAAAAGGAAATAATTACCAAGGCTTCTACCAAAAGGTTTAGAAAACCCCAAAATAATCCCAACTGGATTGCTGCCGAAGTTTGGGGAGTCAGAGGAGTGACAGGATTTGCTTCCCAGAGCCGGGAGAGATTAATTCCTAAACTAACCAGAGTCAGACAAAAGACTACTATTACAGGGCTGGCAAGAAGCCAATTGTAGTGGGAGCGATCGCTAGTTGTGCCTTTGGGTGTCACCTTAAATCCCCTAGAAAAGGGACTGAACAGGGTATGTACCACCGTTATGGCAATGGGGAAGCAGCTAATTACTGAGTAGACCATAGAAATTAGAGCCGATCGAGAATGGCGATTGAGCCAGCTAAAGGTTGATAGTTGAACTAGGTAGTAGGGAACAAAATAATAGATCCAGTCCGGCAGCGTAGTTTGCAAGGGCAGAATCCCCAAGAAAAAATAACCCAAGGGAGCCAACAAAAATGCTACCTGACAAATACTGGTAAACCACTGCAAAATTCCCTCTAGGTGAGCTAGGCGTTGTCTGGGGGTCAGCCCCGGAATAGTTAAGGGGTTAGATTTAACAAAAAAAGCCTGAGTTGTTCCCCTTGCCCAGCGCTGCCTTTGAGCAATATGGCCCGCCATATTATCAGGAACGACCCCGGCACTGAGGGATTCATCAAGATAGAGCACCCGGTAGCCTAGAGACGAAAGATTGATTCCCGTTAAATAATCTTCACTCACCGTCCCCGTGACAAAACCGCCGATCGCTTCCAAAGCTGACCGCCGCACTACAAAGGAACTGCCATAACACAAGGCGGTCTCTGTCCCATCCCGTAGGGGTTGATAGTAGCGAGAAAATACCTCAACTTCGTGGGTAAGGGCATTCTCTAAGCCTAAATTTTTGGTGGCCGGATCAACATTAAAAAAGCTCTGGTGGGTCTGCACCAGCCCGATCGTCTGGTCTTGGAAAAAGCCCACGGTTCGGGTCAAGAAATTTTTAGTAGGGACAAAATCTGCATCAAATACGGTAATCAGTTCTCCGTGGTTTTGCCGGATGCCGTGATTGAGGTTGCCCGCTTTAGCATGACTATTATCCAAGCGAGTAATATATTCACAGCCTAGATCCTTTGCTAGTTGCCTAATTTGGGGACGGTTGGTATCATCCAGCAGGTAAACTTGTTTACGGGGATAATCCATTGCCTGACAACCAATAATAGTGCGGCGCAGGACAAAATCTGGTTCATTGTAGGTGGGGATCAGAATATCGATCGAGGGTTGATAACTCCCCTCCAATACTGCCAAACTATTAATATCAGCTTCAGGACGGCGATCGCTCTCTCCTAAAAATAAGATTAATTGCACAGTGGTATTAAAAATAATTAATAGTTCCATCACCAAGAAACTAAGACTAAAACCAGTACTCAGGGGATCAGCCCAACTCAAGGTAAACCAGCCCCGCCAGAAAATATAGCGAAAGGTCAAGCCTAGGAGCGTAGTCACGATCGCAAACCTTGACCAAGGACGGGGTGAGGGAGATAGCCACATTACCATCTGGGTAAAACCTAGTAGTACTAAGCTTAAGTGCCAAGGCTGATTACCTCCGGGGAAGACTATAATTTCCCTCATGCCTAGCTGCTGGGATATAAAATTAATGGCTAGCAACCCAACTATAAGGATTAAGATTAGGGGAAATCGTTTTTTTGGCCTATGGTCTAGAGGGTGAAGAGATGCCTGCCCTGAGCGATCGGAGTCCAGTCGTGTTTTTTGCATAGCGGAGAATTGTGTAGTATAAGCAAGATACGTGCAGTTTGGATAGCAGCAACCAACTCTAACAAAAATTTATTAAGATAAATTAAGGGTTCCTAGTGGTATACAGTCCCCAGACCAAAATAGATTTAAATCTTTTTAAGTTAGGCTTAGTCTTGCTAGGACTAGGGATATTATTTCGCTGGGGAAATCTCTATCAAGTTTATTGGCATGATGAGGCTTACACCTCCTTGAGATTATCAGGCTATACATCGATCGAGGTTAAGCAGAACCTTTTTCAAAATCGTTTAGTTAACCTGCAAGATTTGCTACAGTACCAAGAAATTAATCAGTCACGAACCCCTCTAGATACTATTAATTCTTTGGCATTAGATGACGCTCAACATCCGCCTCTGTACTACATTTTAGCTTGGGGCTGGGCAGCAATTTTTGGCAAATCTATCTGGGTGATCAGAAGTTTTTCGGCTTTAGTTAGTTTGCTATCTTTACCGGCAATTTATTGGCTTTGTCAAGAACTTTTTGCCCTCACAACTTTCCAATTCTCAAACTTTTCTAACTCATTTCTTAGAATCAATAATCAAGGAAAATTGACTGGGATTATCGCCATGATCCTAGTGGCTCTATCTCCTTTTCATATTCTTTATGCCCAAGAAGCAAGGGAGTACGCCCTGTGGACTGGATTGACTTTAGGGATGAGTGCGGCATCTTTGCGATCGCTCCGCCTCCATAATTTCCGAAATTGGGGACTATATACAATATTTCTAATAGCTAGTTTATACACCAGCCCATTGAGTGGGTTTGTAGCGATTGGTCAGGGAATTTATATAGTGATCTGGGAACGCTGCCGCCCTACTAAAAGGTTATTAGCCTATGTTCTCTCTTCGATAATAGGATTATTAATCTTTCTACCTTGGTTATTAATTTTATTAAAAGATGGAGCTTTAGCCGGAGCCTCTTGGACATCTCAGCCCGTGCCTTTTGATATTTGGTTAAAACTTTGGGGGTTAAATATTGTTAGATGTTTTATACTTACTGAGGGAGATTTTGGGTTTGATACTTGGCAGGTTTATGTAACTTTGCCATTTCTCTTAGCATTAATTAGCTTTTCTCTCTATTTTCTGTGCCGTTATACTCCTAGAAAAATTTGGTCATTTGTTTTCATTTTCATTGGTGCATCTTCCTTACCTTTGGTGCTGCCTGATCTAATTTTGGGGGGACAGCGATCGACTGCCGGACGTTATCTTGTACCGACTATTTTAGGAATTCAGCTAGCGATCGCTTTTTTCTTTGCTAGTATATTGAGTACTTCTACCAAAGGCTTTGTCAATCAGCGATCGTTGATTAAATCATCTCAAGGGTTATCTACAAGGCTATTCAAACAAAGTATTAATCAAAGTATTAATCAAGGAATAATAGCGATCGTAGCTGTGGTTGCCGTCATTGTATTACTTCTTAATCTATGGTCAGGATTTAATATTCTCAAAGCAGAAACCTCTTGGATTAAAGTGATTAACTATTATTTGCCATCTGTTACTGCCGTGATTAATCAAAGTCAAAAACCAGTAATAATTAGCTCTGCTAGAGGCATAAACTTTGGTACTATTTTTGCCCTTAGCCATACTCTTAATCCTCAAGTAAAATTTATCCTCCTCGATGATTCTCCTGCCCTAAATATGCCACAAATTCTAAATCAAACTCTAGATTTTAAGGATATATTTTTTCTTAATCCTTCCGCAGAATTACAACAAAGTTTTACTCAACAAAATAGTCAAGTCAAATTAGTTTATCAAGATTTTCATTTATATCTATGGCGATTATCCTAAAGAATTTTTGGAATCAATTAATCGATCGCTAACTTAGTTATCTATAATTGTATATAGAACACAAAATGAACACAAAATAGATTTAAGTTCATAGGATTACTTTGTTGGAAGCTCCTGCATTACTTACTACTATTAACAATGAAAAATAACTCATTTATTTCTAATATCTTCGCTGTGATTTTTGCTACGATCGTAGCCGGAGTTAGTGTTGGTGGTCTTGCCCTAGGGGGCTATACTATTTTCAAAAAACAGATTGATCCCTTACTTGGTCTAAAGCCCACACCAGAAGAGACTCCTGCCAAATCTTTAACTAACCCTACCGCGGCCGAAAATCCTGAGCAAGGAGTCACCCCTGACTCGATCGATTCATCTCTGCCTAATCCCCAACTGCTAACAATAGACGGTAGTGTGACAATGGTTAAGCTGATTAAGTTATTACGAAATGGTTATACCCAGATCAATCCCAACACGCCGACAACCTATGGTTTAGATGCCACAGGTCAGCCTAGGACTGGGGAAGAGGTACGGCCATCGGGGTCAGATAAGGGATTAAAAAATTTAATCGAAGGTAAGGTGTTAATGGTGGCTATCTCTCGCCCCCTAAAATCTGAGGAGGTACAAGCGGGCATAAAAGCGATTCCGATCGCCCGTGATGCGGTTGCTATCGTAGTAGGTAAGGCAAACTCCTTTCAGGGCAGCTTAAGCAAATCTCAACTACGGGATATCTACACTGGCAAAATCACTAACTGGCAAGAGGTGGGAGGAACGAACTTACCAATCAAGGTCTATAACCGGAGCCTCGATAGTGGTACACGGGATTTTTTCCAAGATGAAGTCCTCTTAGGGGAAAAATTTGCTGCCGATAGTCCAAACTTCAAGACTTGGGAGCGGGATGAAACTACGGCGGTATTGAGGGTATTAGGAAATAATGGCATTTACTACACCACAATTTCTCAGGCCGAGCGCCAAGAAATCCTTAGGATTGTTCCCATTGATGGGGTTAGTCCAGAAGATAAAAAAGCCCTTTTGGAACGTACTTACCCGATCGCTAGGTATGTCTATCTTGCTATTCCTAAACAGACTAGCCCTGCGGTTAAGGATTTCGTTGATTTTGCTATCTCCGCTGAAGGTCAACGGATTGTAGAACAGGCTGATTTTATTCGCTTAAAATGATTTAAAAGGAGTGATATTTTTTAATCTCCCAGAATTAACCAGGATCTACCTAATTTAAATAATGTTGCACACTGCTCAGTTATTTCTGACTGCGATCGCTAATTATCCCCAACCCCTCCAACCAGAAAAATATCCTAGGGCATTACTTATCCTCTACGATCAATTAAATTTAAGTGTTTTTCCTTCCGAATTACTCGCTGATAAGCCCCTTCTAATATTTGTAGAGTCTTTCGCCTACGCTACTGCAATTCCTCATCACAAAAAGAAACTAGTCTATATTCTCAGTGCTCAACGTCATTTTGCGATCGAATGTCATCAACAAGGCTATCCAGTTCTTAATCTATTTACACAAGAATTTCATACAGATGCGATTAGGAAATTTCTAGATCAATATCCTCATATCCAACTTACCTACATGATGCCTTCCGAGTGGGATACGAGAGCACAAATGAATGAAGTTAAAGAAAATTTTGGGGGGAGAGTTAAGAGTATTCCCAATTCTTTTTTTATAGTTGATGCTAATCAATCTAAAAGCAAGATTAAAAAAGGTTATCGTCTAGAAAATTTCTATCGAGAAATGCGAAAGCAGACAGGTTATCTGATGGCAGACCAGAAACCTATAGGAGGCAAATGGAATTATGATAAGGAAAATCGAAAATCTCTCCCTAAGAAAATCTCAATTCCGCCCATTACGGAATTTCCACCTGATGTAATTACCGAAGAAGTTATTAACTTAATCAAAGAATTCCTCCCTGATAACTTTGGCGATATATCAGGATTTAATTATGCTGTTACTCGTAGTCAGGCTTTGCAGTTAGTGCAGCAATTTATGGAAGAGAGACTAGCTAATTTTGGCGCCTACGAAGATGCAATTAAAGTAGGAGAGCCATTTTTGTTTCATTCAGTTCTGTCTATTTATCTCAATAATGGATTACTACTGCCTAAAGAGTTGTGCAAGATGGCGATCGCATCCTATCATCACGGTCTAGCCCCCCTTAACTCTGTAGAAGGATTTCTCAGGCAAATTTTAGGCTGGCGGGAATTTATTCATGTCTATTATGAAGCAATGATGCCAGAAGTTCGAGTTAGTAATCACTTTGGATTTACGGCAGAATTGCCTGAGCTTTACTGGGATGGAAATACTAATTTATATTGTCTTAAAGATACGGTTACTAATGTTGTAAATCATGCCTATTCTCATCATATTCAACGCTTAATGATCTTGAGTAACTTTAGCAATCTTACCCTAACTAATCCTCTAAGACTAAATGAATGGTTTTGGTTTGCTTATATCGATGCTTACGAATGGGTAGAACTGCCGAATGTGTTAGGAATGTCCACTTTTGCAGATGGAGGAATTCTAGCTTCTAAGCCCTATGTCTCTGGGGGTAACTACATTAATAAAATGAGTGATTATTGTAGTAAATGCACCTATGATATTAAACAAAAGACTGGAGAAAAGGCTTGCCCTTTTAATTATCTCTACTGGAATTTTGTAAATGTCCACCGCCAAGATTTTATGGAAAATGGTCGGGTATCTTTGATGACTACTATGTTTGACAATAAATCAGCAGAGGAAAAAGCATCAATTCGTACCTCTAGTCAAATATTTTTAGCAGATTTAGAACGGCATTAGTTCATCGATTCCATAGAGTGGATAGTCTCTTCACACCATGCCAACCATGCTGTCTCGTAGTGAATCCCGTTACGCAGAGTTAAGTACTGAAACTTTCCGGCTCTAGAAAGATTGTGGGGATCCGAAAAGCATTGTTGAGCGATCGCTTCATAGGTTGCTAACTGTTCTAAATGTCCCCGGCGATGGTGTTCTAGTTCTGCCATCATAATTTCCTTGGGGACTAAATGACCCACAAATAGTTTTACTAACAGGTCATCTTTGATGGGGCTAATGGCCACTGGTTGAGCGATCCAATCTTGTAGATATTCTTGCCCAGCCGAAGTGACAGAATAAATCCGCTTATCAGGGCGTTGAGTTTGATGGATAATCTCCGCCGTGATGAAACCTTGTTCTTCTAGCTTGCTCAATTCTCGATATACCTGCTGGAAAGTTGCCCGCCAGAAAAAACCTACCGAACCCTCAAAGTTTTGACGTAAATCGTAACCACTACAAGGCTTTCCGACCAAGACAGCCAAAATTGCGTGGGCTAAAGCCATAATTACCTCTTGACATATTCAATAAAGTGATTATACACTAGGCAGCATATTCAATTAGTTGAATATTAAATTAATTTTACATAAATCCTGAATCAACTAAAATTCTTAGGAGCAAGCCCATGACTGCCAATAATCACGCCAGAACCACCGTAATGCCCGGACGTTTTACTGCCCAAACTGATGAACCCTTTGTGGTTTTTTTAATTGGTTTACGAGTGAATAAGTTTTGGGATTTTGGTAAATGGACTCCTGTAGCTCAGGCAATGGCTCCGATGCTAGAAACTTTGTATCAAAACCCAGAAAAGGGGTTCTTGGGCGGGGAGAGTTTCTTTCGCTTGTTTCCCCTAGGTACAATTATGGTGTCCTACTGGCGATCGTTCGAGGACTTGGAACATTTTGCCCGTAGCCCTTCCGAACCTCATCTCAAGGCATGGCAGAGTTTTAATAAATCTGTGGGCAGTGATGGCACTGTAGGAATTTGGCACGAAACCTATAAGATTTCTCCGGGGAATTATGAGGCGATCTATGGCAATATGCCCGTATTTGGTCTAGCAGCAGCAACCAACCATATCCCCGTTACTTCTAGGCGAGAAAAAGCCTCCCAACGCCTAGCACAGGAAGCCATGTAAACAATCTATAAAATAGAGGTAATATGTCTAAAAACATTGTTGTTATTTTGGGGCATCCAGATTTAATTAGTTATTGCGGCAAGCTGGCGGAAACCTATGCAGCCTCAGCAGCAGAGATGGGTCACAACGTTAAGCTGTTTAAGCTTGGGGAGATAGAGTTTGATCCGATTCTGCACCATGGCTATAAAAAAAGACAAGAGCTTGAGCCAAGCCTGAGAGAAATTCAAGAGGCGATTACTTGGGCGCAACATCTAGTTTTTGTTTATCCCCTGTGGTGGGGTTCTATGCCTGCTTTGCTAAAAGGTTTATTCGATCGCATCCTCCTACCGGGTTATGCTTTTAAGTACCGGGAAAATTCTCAATTCTGGGATAAATTGCTCATCGGGCGGAGCGCCCATGCGATCGTGACTATGGATACTCCGCCTTGGTACAACTGGTTAGTCTATAAGATGCCCGGTCACCAACAACTCAAGAAAACCATCTTAGAGTTCTGCGGGATTAAACCAGTAAAAATAACTTCCTTAGGTCCCATTCGCTCTGCCTCCCCATCCCAACTAAACAAGTGGATTGAGCAGATTACCAAGGATGCAAAATTAGCCAAATAAATTAGACAAGCAATAACGAAATTCTGCACAACTAGCACAGGAAGTTAATTAATAGTAATCTCCTCCACAGCCACCTTGCCAAGTTTCTACCTCTCCTTCCCAAACTTCCGCCTCAGGGTAACGTTCTCTTAAGCGCTGATTCACTGCTTCTGCTTGGACACGATACTGCTCTGGTTGATTCAGTGGAGGCCTTGTGCTTGTGCGAGAAAGCCTGTAGGGATAGGCCAAACTCAGAGCTAGACTTGTGTAGGCTGCTTCCGGGGGATTGGGGAAAGATTGTTCAAGGATAGGCAGTATCTGACCTAGGCGATTTTGGCGAGCAAGGAGGCTGACTAAAGAATCGTAGGCTGTGCGATGGAATCCATGACATAGAGGGTAGCTAGTCGTATCTCTAGGAAATGCCTGAATACCTTTGAGATAAATTTGCAGAGCCCGATCGAACTGTTGATTTCTTTCTAATAAAGCCCCAAACTCCATGTAGATTATTGGTTGCCCTCTATCTTGTGAGAGGATCTGGTCATAAGCTGCGATCGCTTCTTGAATTTGACCATTTGCTACTAGCGCTCTAGCTAATTCCAAAGTGGGTCTAGATTCTGGAG
>JANMHD010000026.1:0-6665 GCA_031374985.1 Coleofasciculaceae cyanobacterium OTE_70_metabat_329
AAGGTAATTGGGGTTTTATGCGGCATTAGGAATCACAACCAACTGGAACAGCATCAACCAGATTTAATCATGCCTAATCTCCAAGATGCAGTTAATTTCTTGCTATCCCAATCTTGATGTACAGAACTTTTCTAGTTCCTAAGAATTTCCCCTAAGTTAATAGCGATCGCCTTTGCTGCCATTATCTACATAGCGATTTAGTTAAAATCTATTAAACTGATTATTTGTTGATATTGTATATATCTATGAGAATATTTAAATATTTTTAAGTTATGCTCAATCGCCTCTCGAAACTCCAAAAAATTCCACAAATTCCCCTGAGATTATTGTTGATTGTTCCCTTCGTGTTGCAAATTGTGGGGGCTGTGGGCTTAGTAGGTTTTTTCTCCTATCGCAGTGGACAAGAAGCGGTGCAAGATATAGCAACATCTTTAATGTCAGAAATTGGCGATCGCATTGATCAAAATCTAAACAGCTATCTGCAAAAATCAGTGCAAGTTACTCGCAATAATGCCGAAGCAGCTAAATTAGGAATCTTAAATTACAATGATTTAGCAGGTGTAAAACGTTATTTCTGGCAACAATCAGAAATTTTTAATGAGATCAGTATATGGTTAATTGCTACCGAGCAGAAGACTATTTTAATCGTAGACAGGCAAGATAAGCTGTCTTCTTTCATTCGGATCAGAGATAAATCAAGTGATTATAACTGGGATAACTACCTAACTGACAATAAAGGCAACTACACTAATCTGGTAAGGCGTTCAACGACTTACGATCCTCATAAAGATCCGCCTGAAAGTCCTTGGTATGGAGCTACAAAAAATGCAGGGCGCGAGATTTGGCAGCTTGTTGTCGCTCGAGTACAGGATGATAAACCAAAGTTATTGGCTGCTTATTTATTACCATTCTACGATCAAAATAATAAGTTTCAAGGAGTTATGAGTTGCTCCATTCCTTTAGCCCAATTAGGAGATTTTCTCAAGGGGTTAAAAATTGGGAAAACAGGTCAGGCTTTTATCCTAGAAAAAAATGGATTATTAATTGGTACTTCTGCCAATGAAACTCCCTTTGTTCCAAGTTTAGTAAGCTCTCTCAAGTCCGATAAAGAGAAAGATAATCCTAAGGAATACAGATTAAAGGCTGTGAATAGTCAGGAAGAAATGACTAAAAAAGCCACTAAAAAATTAATGGAATATTTCGGTGGACTTGAACAGATTAAATCAAAACAACAACTTAGCTTTACAGACAATGGTAAACGTTACTTTGTTCAAGTTATTCCATTTCAGGGACAAAAAGATTTAGATTGGCTAACGGTTATTGTTATTCCTGAAACTGACTTTATGGGAGAAATTCAGGTAAATGCTCGTCGGACAATTATAGTATGCGGTTTGACTTTGTTGGGAGCAATAATAATTGGTATTCTCACGGCTCGCTGGATTACTAAACCAATTTTACGATTAAATCAAGCAAGTCAGGCTTTAGCCTTGAGGGAATGGCAAAATTCCGATCAAAAAAATGATTTACTAGAAACTAAAAATATTACAGAAATATCAAATCTAGCTAATTCTTTTAATAGCATGGCTAACCAATTACAAACATCCTTTAAAACCCTAGAAAATCGGGTAGAAGAACGCACTATCGAATTGGTGATTGCTAAGGAAAAAGCAGAAGTTGCTAATCAGGCTAAAAGTTCTTTTATTGCAAATATGAGTCATGAATTGCGGAGTCCCTTAAATGCAATTATTGGTTTTTCACAATTGATGTTACGCACAAAAGATTTACCGAAAGAACAATATGAAAATGCAGGAATCATTCAGCGCAGTGGCGAATATTTATTAATCTTAATCAATAATGTTTTAGATTTTGCCAAAATTGAAGCTCAAAAAACTACCTTAAATCAAAAAGATGTAGACCTAGAGCAATTATTAACTGAGTTAGAAGATATGCTACATCTGACAGCGTTTAATGCTGGATTAGAATTAATCTTCGATCGAGGCGAGAATTTACCCCGTTATATTTACACTGATGGGATCAAATTACGTCAGATTTTGCTAAATATATTAGGTAATGCGATTAAATTTACCCAGCAAGGTGAAGTAATTTTGAGTGTTAACTCAACCGTCGATGAAGCTGATGGAATAGATCAAATATACAATTTAAATTTTAGTATTTCTGATACAGGTACGGGAATTGCCCCAGAGGAATTAAATAAAATATTTGAAGCATTTTCTCAAACAGAATCAGGAAGAGAGTCCCAAGAAGGAACAGGATTAGGATTGGCTATTAGTCTTCAATTTGTGCAATTAATGGGAGGTGATATTACTGTAGAAAGTGAATTAGGAAAAGGTACAATTTTCAAGTTTTCAATTAAAGTAAAATTAGGGCAAGCAACTATTAATGTCCCTATTTTTTCACAGCAAAAAATATTGGGATTAGCACTAGATCAGCCTATTTATAAGATTTTGGCTGTAGATGATAAAAGTATTAATAGACAATTATTAGTTAAGCTCCTCGCTCCTTTAGGTTTTGAAGTCAAAGAAGCGGCAAATGGACAAGAGGCGATCGTTCTTTGGGAAGAGTGGGAACCGCATTTAATATTTATGGATATGCGAATGCCTGTGATGGATGGCTATGAAGCGACGAAATATATTAAATCCACTATAAAAGGGAATGCAACGGCGGTAATTGCTCTGACGGCAAGTGTTTTAGAAGAAGAAAAAGCGATCATTTTATCCGCAGGTTGTGATGACTTTTTGCGTAAACCTTTTAAAGAGCAGGTCATCTTTGAAGCACTCACAAAACATTTAGGTGTGCAGTATATTTATGAGAAGTTAGCGGATGATAACTTAGTCAATGATGGCAGTAAGCCTATGCTAGCATCTACAGATTTAGCAATCTTAATGTCGATGTCTGATGAATGGCGATCGCAACTATCAGAGGCAGCGATCGAAGGTGATAGTAACCGTGTAATGGCACTTATTCAAGAAATTCCAAATAAGGAATCCACTGCGATCAAAATTCTCGAAACATTTGCCCGTCAATTTGAGTTTGATGAAATCGTGGAATTATTAGATGAGACAATCGAGCGATCGCCAAATGTATAAATTTATGAATGAATTATCAGTGCATCCCGACCCATCAGAGACAAAGGGCAATATTTTATTAATCGATGATTTACCAGAAAATCTAAAATTATTGACTGATTTACTTTCTCAACTTGGCTATGTCGTGCGTAGCGCCATGAGTGGGAGCAGAGGACTTAAAAGTGCAAAGTCTAAAGCTCCAGACATTGTTCTCTTAGATATTCAAATGCCAGAAATGAATGGCTATCAAATTTGTGAAGCTTTTAAAAATGATGCTGATCTTTGTAATATTCCCATTTTATTTATTAGTGCGTTAGGCGAAACTTTTGATAAATTAAAAGCGTTTGAAGTGGGTGGTGTTGATTATTTGATAAAGCCTTTTCAGATCGAAGAAGTGGTTGCAAGGATAGAAGCTCATTTAACGATTAAAAAACAACGACAAGCGCTACAAAGTGAAATCATCAAACGTCAAGAAGTCGAAGAGATTTTATATCAATCTAGAGCCTTACTTGCCAGTGTTTTAAATAGTGCTTTAGATGGAATTGCCGCGATGCAAGCCGTTCGTGATCCGATAACTGGCAATATTGAAGACTTTCGTTGTTTAGTTGTTAATCCGATTATTTCTAAAATTTTAAATCGTAATCGTGAGGAGCTAATTGGGAAGCTAGTTTTAAAAAAAATCTTAAAAAATCTTGACGGGACTTTATTTAATCAATTCGTTAATGTTGTCGAAACTGGCGAATCTTTAAACGATGATTTTTATTACCCTTCTGGTAATTCTTATTGGTATCATTACGTTGCAGTAAAGCTAGGTGATGGTTTTGCGATTACGGTACAAGATATTACGGGACGCAAACAAGCTGAAATTGAGTTGCAGAAAATAAATGATCAATTACAAAAAGCAAATCGTAAATTAGAATTAATCTCAAATATAGATGGTTTAACCCAAATTGCTAATCGTCGCCGTTTTAATGATTACTTATTATTTAATTGGCAACATCATCAACGAGAACAAAAATCCCTTTCTCTCATCCTCATTGATATTGATTATTTCAAACTTTATAATGACTCCTACGGACACCAAGGCGGTGATGATTGTTTAATTCAAGTTGCCCAAGCGATCGCCAAAGTTCCTCAACGAGATGTTGATTTAGTGGCAAGGTATGGTGGTGAAGAATTTGCGGTGATTTTACCCAATACAGATATTGACGGGGCGATGATTATTGCGGAATCTATTAAGCAGGCGATCGCAGAACTTGCCATTCCCCACCAAAATTCGATAGTCAGCGATCGCATTACCCTAAGTTTAGGTGTGGCGAGTTTGATCCCGACCAACGAACAAGGCTTAGAAACTTTAATTATCCATGCTGATAAAGCTCTTTATACTGCAAAAAAACAAGGGCGAAATCAGGCGATCGCTTTGTGATGGAGATACAGCAATTTTCTAGCTTGTGGATGACAGGTAAGGGGCTTAAGCCCCTTATTTCAAAAAATCAACAGTAAGCTCTGACTCTAAGCCTAGAGACGTTCCCTGAGCGGACTTGTACTGAGCGGAGTCGAAGTAGTCGAAGGGAACATTTTCGCTACAAATGAAGATAAGCGAGCAAAGATTTGTAGGGGAGTTTTGGCTACTTCGACAACGCTCAGCATAAATTCGACTCAGTTCGGCTTCGCTCACTGACCTACGATCAGCCAGCGATAATATGGTTATGGTTTTCGTAAAATGGCATTAGGGGGATTTCTTATCCCGAACTCACTAATTAACCTAAGTCTTCCTGTAGGACAGTGGTAATAGTTTTGGTAGTGCTATCTTGAAATTCCTTGATATTAACCCGACTCAGGAGAGCGATCGCTATTATCATCCCTACAGCTTGCAGGGCAAAAACTAAACCATAAGCCAGAACTGGGCTAGGAAAAATTAACCGCCCCAAATCTAATACTGCCCCACCGCTAACCGTAGCGATCGCCCGCGCCATGGCCTGCGCCAATCCCCAAGCACCGATAAAAGTCCCGGCGGTGGCAGCAACTGTTAGGTCGAGCATCAAGGAAATTGCTCCAGTAGTAGTGATCCCCGCCGCTAACCCAAAGAGAAAAACCACGGTTTGTAGAAGCCCCGCAGACTGAAAAAAACCAGCTACAATAATTAGAATAAAACTGATGGAAGTCAATCCGCAGCCTAGTTTGGCGGTATTTTGCTTCCCTAAGCGAGGCACAATTAAAAATCCGGTAGTGCTGACCCCTATCAAAGTTCCCATCCCCCAAAAGGCATTAAGTTGGGTGGTGGCAGCGATCGGCATCTGAAATACTTCCCCACCATAGGGTTCTAGCACTGCTTCCTGCATAAACAAGCTCAGGGTCATCACCAGTAAGAAGGTGAAGAAAATTCCGGTTTGTCGACTTGCTGTGAGAACTTTAATAGCTCTGCCTAGGGTGACGCTATCTTCCCGGTTAGTCGCACTAGAGCGATTGGTGTAGTGGGAATATTTATCCTCAATTCCCCAAGTGGCAATCAATGCCAGACCAAATACCCCTAGGGGCATCACCATGAACAGGAAGTTGATAGGGGATTTTAGAGCTTCCAAAGAAGGAGGGATGCCTTGCTGTCCAGTAAGCAAAAGAGTACCAATATTAGCTCCGGTGACGATCGCTGGATCGGCAATATTCTTGAGCAAAATTCCCCCCGTGATGCCCCCAATTACAATCCCCACCATCAGCATTGACCAGACAACCCCGACTACCTTGGAGCGATTATGCTCTTCTGAAACATCTACTAACAGGGCAGCAAAAGGAGTAGAACTAGCACTGAGGGCTAGACCATAACCAGCAAAAACCAGAGCTAGTAAAGCTGTCCAGAGCCAAGTTTCCCCACTCCAGAGCCAGCCCCCATTAGTTTGCACCAAATCCCCTAATCTCCACATCACCTGCACTGCCAAAAATACGGCACAGGTAAAACCGATCGCTCCCAAGAGAATATAGTTAGTCCGGTGTTTGCCAGCAATAGGTTTATTATCAGACATCTGCCCAAACCAAACCCTCGCTGGGGCAACAAATTGGTGCATAGCGATCGCTCCGGCAGTTACGATCGCCGGTATCCCCAATTCCCCGATCATCACCCGATTGAGAATGCCCAAAGTCAGGATCGCCATCATCCCTAAGCCCATCTGGAATAAACCCAAACGCACCATAGTCAAGAATTTTAAGCGGGGTATGTCTTTGATATCTGACGGGGAATTAGATAGGTTTTCTGATAAATCGCTAGAAGTCATAGGTTTATTGTTCACGTATTTCATCTTCTTGGGGTACGGGCTGCCAAGCGTAGTAGCTGGTGATGATTGCTACTAGGAACCACCACAACATACTAACTTGGGGGCGATACCACACTGTATCTACCAAACCATGAGCTAACATGCCCACCAGTCCAGCGATCGCCCCCGCTAACCAGAAACCCTTGGTGTTAAGTTGAGATCTATAACGATTTAACTGAGAAATTCCTTGGTTGAAGGTAATAATCAGAAACCAAATAAAGCAAGATAGACCAATCAAGCCCGTTTCTACTGCAATTTCTAGCAAGACGGAATA
>JANMHD010000281.1:0-2910 GCA_031374985.1 Coleofasciculaceae cyanobacterium OTE_70_metabat_329
GATAAATTCACTATTTCTTTGTTACCCTGCATAGGAACTCTTTGATCTAAAATCCGCTGAGCGATCGCATTAGCAGCCACACTCAATCTCTCAATAGGATCCACAATCCACTTAGAAGTTTTGATCCCGACTAAAATGGCGATCGCTAAGGCCAAGAAACATAATAAAACTGTTCTTTGATTATTCTCAATAATCTGTCCCAAAAAATCTGCCTTAGGTACAACAACTACAATTAACCAATTCAAACCATTCTCATCTTTTACTTGAGTTACTTGAACATAATGAGGTTGATTATTAAAAAATAATTCTGGACTTTCCGACTGAGCCTTGGGTAAAAAATCAGGAGATTGTCCTTGAAGAAATTTTCCTGTAGCTTGGGTGAGGGGATTGTTGCTGGCAGTAATATTAATTCTTTCGGCCTTATTATTTACCTTCTGCACCAAAGGTTCTGTAGTGGAAGTCGCAATCATATTGCCATCGGGTTCAATAATAAAAACCTGACCAGTTTTCCCTATCCGTAAGGTCTGCAAAAATTCACTAAAGTAGCTGAGACGCACTACTGTAGCCCCCACACCAATTAACTTTTTGTCTCGATCGTACAGAGGCAGCACCGCACTGATCTGGGAAGTATTATCTACCACATTTTGATAGACCGTAGTCCAAGTAGCTCGGCCAGCTTGCACCGCAGTTTTATACCACGGCCGAGTCCGGGCATCATACTTGGGGGCAGCACTAACTAGGGTAGTACGATCGCCTTCTTGGTCAGTATTGTAGCTATTCAGAGGTTGGGATTCTAGGGTGCGATCGGTAATAGCCCGGAGGATTTTCCCATTGCCTAAATTAGTTGCCGCCACGTACTCGCCTTGGTCATTAGCTAGGGCAATCACATTAATCTGGGGAAATACTTGCACTTGCCGCCATAGGTACTTTTCCCAAGCTGATAAATCTTGTAGGTTAAGTAATCCCAACGCTACTTGGTCACTATTCAATCGATTTACTTGATGGGGAATATTTTGGTAACTATTCAGGGTCGCAGCTACTCGCTTAGTAACTTCTCCTTGCAATTGATTAGCCACATCACTCACAGCCTCTTCGCCACTCCGAAAAGATAGCCATCCCGTTAAACCCACTGCTACAGTAACTTGAATCACAAAGGGAACAATAACTGCAAACCGCATGGGTAATCTCTGGGTTGCTCGCTGACCAGAATGCCATATTTTTTTAACAACCATAGTTTTTACTCAAATACTCAAATTAGGGGGGGAAATAGGTAAATCTTGGCGTTGCGTTAGCCCTATTTATAGCTTGTTGTGGTTAATACAATCTGGAGATTAGGTACAGTTTATTTTAAGGTTATCTACTATAGCAATCTGACATAGGTTACAAAAAACTAACTCCTGTCAAGAGAAAAGATTTATTGACAATAAGCTATTTACTATCTAATTTATTTGTGATGTCTTCTGATAATATTTCTAATATTTCGATCGAGCAAAATACCCCACTCCCTATTCCTGAGTACCCAGAATCTTGGCATATCAAGCCTAGTCAAATTCTTTCTGCCCAAGACCTTAGTATTTTAAATACTAAATCTAACCTTCTGGGTTGGTTACAATTAACCGGACATTTAACTGTAATGGGGATTAGCGGTTATCTCTGGGGGATTAATTTAGAAAACCAAAATCTAGGTATTGCTCTGCCAGCCCTAGTTATTTATGGATTTACCTTGGCAACGATGTTTGCCCCGCTTCATGAATGCTGCCACCGCACTGCTTTTGTAAGTAATCGCCTTAATGACATCATGGCTTGGTTTGCCGGCCTGCTCTCTTTTTATAACAGCACTTTCTACCGCCGCTACCACAAATGGCATCATCGCTATACCCAAATTATGGGTCAAGATCCAGAGCTAGAAAGTCCTAAGCCCCAGAGCTTGGGAGAATATTTACTAGAACTAACCGGGATTCCTTGGTGGATTGGGAAACTTCGGAGTCATGGAGCGATCGCCTTAGGGAACCTAGAGAATTGTCCTTATATTTCAGAAACAGCAAAAGCAGAGGTGATTCGATCGACCCGCTTCCAATTATTGGTTTATGGGGGGGCGATCTCACTCTCGGTAGGTTTCCAACAACCTTGGTTTCTGGTCTACTGGTTAATTCCCCTAGCCGTGGGACAACCCATCCTCCGGGCAATCTTGCTATCAGAACACACTGGTTGTACCAATGACACCAATCCCCTCACCAATACCCGGACAACCTTAACCCCCTTCCCCATAAGGTTTCTCATGTGGAATATGTCTTTCCATGCAGAGCATCACCTCTATGCCTCTATTCCTTTCCATGCTCTCCCCGCCGCCCATCAGCAATTACGATCGCACTTAGGAAAAATTGATGACGGCTACACCAAAGCTAACTGGAGTATTATCCAAAATCTGATCTAAGACCCCCACCCTAAGCCTCTTCCAAGGGGGAGAGGGAATAAGAAAACTTAGCCTATGAAAACCTTTACCCTAAAAAACTTCTCTCTCCAGTGTGGGGCGGTGCTACCAGAGGCAAAATTAGTCTATCAAACCTACGGGGAATTAGCGGTGGATAAATCTAATGCGATTCTCTACCCCACTTCCTACGGCGCTCAACATAGTGATATTGATTGGTTGATTCGTCCCGATGGCATTCTTGACCCGGAGCGCTGGTTTATTATCATCCCCAATATGTTTGGGAATGGGCTTTCTAGTTCTCCTAGTAATTGTGTAGACTGCCAAAATCTAGGACAAGAACCGGGATTTTTCTTTACTCATGGGGATAATATCCAAGCTCAAAAACAGTTATTACAAGAAGTATTTGGCATAGAAAGATTGGTTCTGATTTATGGCTGGTCAATGGGAGCGCAACAGGCTTATCATTGGGGAGCTTTGTT
>JANMHD010000292.1:0-2994 GCA_031374985.1 Coleofasciculaceae cyanobacterium OTE_70_metabat_329
CGCCCTAGCTCAAGGCAGGTGAGGGACAGAGTGAGGACAATATCCGCCCGGATCAGGTCTGGCTCGCCCAATTCTCCTTTTTCTAAAGTTCCGGCTTTATCTAGCAGGTAAGGCTGTCCCAGCTTCAAAACTAGCTCATACTCTCCCAATTCGTGCAGAATCACCAAAGCCCCAATAAACTGGTCATTGCGAATTTCAACACTAGGAGTGTAGAGGTCTTGTTGTGGGGTATCTGAAGGCGTGGTTGAAGTTGTAACTGAAGCTGTGACTGGGGCAGTAAGGGATTCTCCCCCCGTCTCAGTATCCTTAGAGTAAGGTTTAGCTAAAAAGCTAGTATTGTATTTCTCCTTTTGCTCTGGATCAGAAAGGACTGAAAAAGCTTCGTCAAGGAGTTGTTTCCGGGCAGTAATAGCAGCATCACTATATTCCCGGCGGGGCAGTTGCAACACTCGGTCACGATACGCTAGCGCTCGCTGTTCGTCATTTGCCTGAATTGGCAATCCTAGGATTCGGTAGTAATCAAGTGGGATACGCACTTTTATCTTTCCCCATCGTAATCATCCCCAAAGAAATGGGGAATTTAGCTCTCGGTTTAATTTATACTACATTATTGATATCTTCTTCAGCACTAAAATATGCAAGAATTTTTGGTCAAGGGATTATTCATCTAACGGCAATCTATTCTCACCAGCTAACATCTAGGCTAAACATCTAAGAAATGACTACTACAAAAAAAACAAAAACTTCGTCCTCATCGATCGCTCAGTCTCCAGATCAATCTGCAAAGATTCAAAACTCAGAACGTACTGCTCCTGTTTTTGTCCCCCCCGCTAACTTTATTACTAGGGAGGAAGGCTTAGTTATTTATGAAGATATGGTTCTAGGCCGGAGTTTTGAAAATAAGTGTGCAGAAATGTATTATCGGGGCAAGATGTTTGGTTTTGTCCATCTCTACAATGGGCAGGAAGCTGTTTCTAGTGGAGTAATTCGGGCTATGCGGCGGGATGAGGACTACGTATGCAGTACCTATCGGGATCATGTCCATGCCTTGAGTGCGGGGGTAACTGCCAGAGAAGTAATGGCAGAATTATTTGGTAAATCTACGGGATGTAGTAAGGGACGGGGTGGCTCTATGCACCTATTTTCTGCGGAACATCGCCTCTTGGGGGGTTATGCCTTTGTGGCAGAAGGTATTCCTGTGGCTACGGGAACAGCTTTTCAGAGTAAGTATCGCCGGGAGGCTCTGGGAGATGAGAATTTTGATCAGGTTACTGCCTGTTTCTTTGGGGATGGGGCGGCGAATAATGGGCAGTTTTTTGAGTGCTTGAATATGGCAGCACTATGGAAACTGCCGGTAATTTATGTAATTGAGAATAATAAATGGGCGATCGGTATGTCCCATGAACGGGCAACTTCTGTCCCGGAAATCTATACTAAGGGTGCAGCCTTTGGTTTGGTAGGAGTAGAAGTAGATGGGATGGATGTGCTGGCCGTGAGGGATGCGGCGCAAAAGGCGGTGGCTCGTGCGAGGGCTGGAGAAGGTCCTACCATTATTGAGGCTCTTACTTACCGTTTCCGGGGTCACTCTTTGGCGGATCCTGATGAGATGCGGGCGAAGGAAGAGAAAGATTTTTGGTTTAGCCGGGATCCGATTCGGAAATTAGCTGACTATCTAATGGAGCATAGTCTGGCAACTAAAGAGGAATTGCAGGCGATCGATCAACGTATTGATGAACTAATCATGGATGCGGTGGAGTTTGCTGAATCTAGCCCAGAACCTGATCCTAGTGAACTCTACGATTACATTTTTGCTGATTGATCGCTAGACTTTCTTTTACAGAAGAACCTCCAGAATCCCCCTGCTAAAGGGGGACTTACAGCAATTTATGTTCAGATCAAGGGCGTTGCTGAGAGACAGAGTTTTATGAATAATTTTTTCAAGAAAAAGATTTGGAAGATTTTAGAAGAAATCATTATGAGCTTTGTCTGTAGCCTCCTAGCGGGTGGTTTTGGCTATCTGTTTTACAAAGTAATTGCCGATGCAGAAACTAATAATGTAAGTGCAATTAAATTGCCTTTTTATATCGTGGAAATCTACAAAATCTGGGGGAAGTGGGGTGTGCTTAATATCCATATAATACTAAGCTTAATGCTCTTTCTGAGTGGATGTCTGCAAATCAAAGCAGCAATAACAAGGAAGGATTGATCCTAGGCGATCGCCTTTTCTTTCTTTGATTACTCTAAATTATGCAACTACTTGAAAAACTACAGATAAATTATTAGCAGGCATTGGTACAATTTTTTGCAGTATTATTTTCCTCTGTTCCGCAACGGCAATCACCTCATCTAAATCACGAACTCCCCACTCTGGGTTTTGCGATCGTAAACTTGCATCAAATTCGGCATTGCTAATACTGGTGTGCTGCCCATTCTGCTTAAAAGGCCCATAGAGATACAAAATCCCGCCTCCGGGCAAGATATTTTTTGCTCCTGTCATTAACCCTAAGCAAGCTGACCAAGGGGAAATATGAATCATGTTGATATTTACGGTCGCTTGAATATCTTGGCTCTGTAAATGATGACTACTACTCCAATCCGGTAGGGTAACATCAATAAGTAGAGGCTTAGGCAAATTATCTGCTGGAAAATGTTTTTGCCAATCTGTAATACTGGCGATCGCTAAAGGATTGGGATCCGAGGAAATCCATAGTCGGGGCTGGAGATGAGGCGCAAAAAAGATAGCATGTTCCCCTGTACCACTAGCAATTTCTAATACATTTCCTTGGGGTGGCAAAACCTGTAATAGTATTTCTAAGATTGCCTCCCGATTGCGTTGAGTTGCCGGGGCATATTGACGATTATCATTCATTATTTTCCTATGTCATTTCTTCTACTAATTCGAGAGAATCATGCTAATCGTTGATATAACTCAGCATTTTGGAAATACCTGATTTTTGAGAAAGCTTTTGTACTTTTTTCAACTGTCGATCGGGT
>JANMHD010000302.1:0-4558 GCA_031374985.1 Coleofasciculaceae cyanobacterium OTE_70_metabat_329
CTAAAGTGCTGCCGGTTGCCACACCACAGGGATTAGTATGTTTAATAATGGCAGCAGCCGGGATATCGGTAAATTCTACGATCAATTGCTTGGCGGCTTCCAAATCTACTAAATTGTTGTAGCTTAATTCCTTTCCTTGGAGTTTAGTCGCCGCTGCCCAGCCTGTAGGTTGATCTCCGGTTTGATACCAACTAGCAGCTTGGTGAGGATTTTCCCCGTAGCGGAGGGTTTGAAGTTCTTGACCTAAGAGGGAGAATTGCTGGGGTAGAGGAGTAGCTTCTGGCTGCTCTGGATTTTGGGTTTGGGCAGTGAGGTATTGGGTGATCGCTTGATCATAATTGGCAGTGTGGGCAAAAACTTCTTGAGCGCAAGCCCTCCGAAATTCTAAGCTAGGTGATCCTTGGCGTAATTGCTCTAAATAAGCTAGATAATTGCTGGGATTGCACAGCACCGTTAGGTAGGCATGATTTTTGGCAGCAGCCCGGAGCATGGCTGGCCCCCCGATATCTATTTGCTCGATCGCCTCCTCTAAACTTACTCCCGGCTTAGCAATAGTTTGTTGAAAAGGATAAAGATTAACCACTACTAGGTCGATCGCTTGGATATTATTTGCCACGAGATCAGCCAAATCCTCAGGCACATCTCGCCGTGCCAAAATTCCCCCATGAATCTTGGGGTGCAGAGTCTTCACTCGTCCCCCCAAAATTTCGGGAGAGCCTGTATATTCTGCCACCTTAGTCACCGCCAAACCCGCATCTTTCAGAGCTTGAGCAGTGCCACCACTACTAATAATCTGGAATCCAAATTCCGTAATTAAACTTCTGGCAAAATCTACCAAACCAGTTTTGTTAGAAACACTTAATAACGCTAAACGAGACACTTATTCTTCCTCCTGAATCTGAATACTACTTTCCACCTCTTTTTCTATCAGAAAACTCATAACCACCCCCGCAAAAGGAATAGCTAAGAATATTCCCAATAAGCCACCCATTTTTGCACCTATCAGTAGGGCAATAAACATAACTACCGGACTAATATTAATCGAGTTACGGAGAATATGGGGTAATAAAAGATTTTCTTCAATTTGCTTGATAACAAAACAAGCTACTAACACTTGGAGGGCGATCGTCAGGCTTTGGGGCATAATTAATAGACAAATTAAACCAATCCCAATCGTGGAGCCAATTCCCGGAATAAAATCAAATAATCCTGCTACTACTGATAAAAATATGGCAAAAGGTACTTGAAGAATCACCAGAATAATAAAAGTAGTAACAGTAAAAAATATCGCTAGAATAAATCTTCCCCAAAAGAAAGCTAGGAGGTTACGTTTAATGGCAACCGTAAGTCTTTCTCGAAAATCTGAGGGAAACATGTTGATAATTAGCTGCCACAGTTGCCCGCCATCTAGAAGCATAAAAAAACTGACAATACCAATAAAGGCTAAATTAAATAAATTAGAAATTAATCCCTGTAAACTTCCTAAGCCTATTCTAATTAAGCCAATAAATTGATTGCGAATTTCTGATTCTAGCTGACTTATATCAACTTGGATATTTCTTTCATTAATAAATACCTGAAGCTTTTGAATAATAGGTTGGGTAGTAATTAAAAGTTCTGAAAGTAAATTAGATAATTGTTGCCCTTGGGAGATAACTGTAATCCCAATAGTAATCCCCACGCCCGTAATCACTAAAGTACTTAGAAAGAAAACAATAATTACAGAGATAGGTTTGGGCAATATTCTATTTAGCCAATTAACTGGATAGCTAAGTAAAAAAGCAGCTAAAGCGGCAATACTAAAAATAACTACTACAGTTTCAAAATAAACTAAAATCTGCGTGATCGCCCAACCACAGGCGAACAGTAAAAGAAACCGAATTAGGGTTGAGTTACTGGGACTTTTCAAGGGAGGGGATTTAAGGGAGGTGATGTTTATCTTCCTAGGGAGTGTAATTCATTGATTACGTTAGCACATTCTTGGGTGATGGTTTCTAGGCATTCTCGTTTTGTGGATTCTGGGGCGGGGATGACTTGACCAATCCGAATAGTTATGGGGACAGGGTAAGGAATTGAGCCTTTTTGAAGAATCTTTTCTGTTCCCCAGAGGCTAACGGGGAGAATCGGGGCTTTTGTCATAGCCGCAATCAGGGCAGCACCCAATTTCGGATCGGTAATTTTGCTATCGATCGATCGCGTTCCTTGCAAAAATACCCCTGTTGCCCAGCCTTGATCGAGGGAATTAATCGCTGATTTCAGGGCAGAGCGATCGGATGCCCCCCGTTTAACAGGATAAGCTCCGTATAGCTTGATCCCATGCTTCAAGACTGGAATCTGAAATAATTCCTCCTTGGCCATAAATGCCACTGGACGGCGCACCGCACAGGCTAGTAGGAGAGGATCAAAAACACTAGCATGGTTGCTAACTACCACTAGTTTGCCCTCATTGGGGACTAGTTCTGCCCCATAGACTCTACCTTGAAAATAGCTATAGAGGGCGGGGCTAACTACTGACCACTTAAATAGGTAGTACAACAATAAACTGGCAAAAGGTTCGCGGCTTGGTTCCATGTCAATAAAATTATCAACTATTGGGGATAAAGGTCAAGGATTTTTCTTCTGGGGTGAGGTCGCTGGTTTCCACATCCCGGCGGAGGATCGTCCCATTCGGTCCGGGAATTAGGCGGGGGAGAGTTTTGATATTTACCAGTTCCATGGTCTTCATGTCGTAGGTAGTGTAGGTGGTATCTCCGGCCGTTAAGTCCACATCAAGGATGGTAATAGTCTTAAAAGGAGCAAGGTTACTATTCAGCAGAGGACGGGCGCCAGAGCCAAGAATGCCTGTGTGTAATAGCTGGAGTTTTCCCTTGTGGGCGGGATAGTAGGCATGGTGGTGGCCACTGATGTAGGTGTGAACTTTGTAGCGTTCCAAGAGCGATCGCAACTGATCGGCATCAGTCAAAATTTCCCCTAGTTCTGCCCTACCCACAGAGACGGCATAGAGGGGCAAGTGACCGATCGCAATCCGAAATTTAGCATTTTGGGCTGTTGGGCTGGCCAAACTTTTTTCTGCCCAACTAAGCTGCTCTGGAGTCATTCTAGAAGTCGAAGCATCCCAGACTAAGTAAAACACATCATTTTGCTGGAAAGTGTAGGCAAAGGGAAATTGAGCCTTATCAATAAAATTTAGCCCCGGATTATGGAGAGGATCATTCCAGTAGTTGCTGGCAAAATCTCGCTCTCCTTGAAATAAAAACTGCCCCCGGACTCCCCTCGCTGCCGAAGCATCATGGTTGCCGATCGTAAACCCAAAGGGAATATTTGCCCGCCGTAGGGGTGCAGCAATATTGTCATCAAAACCCTGCCACATAGCCTTAATCTGCTCTGGGGTCAGGGAAGGATATTGCCCCGCCACCATATCACCCCCGCACAAAATTAAATCTGGTTGCCAATCAGGAATTAAAGCTATGCCCTTGGTAACTTCTGCGTCGTAGGTGGTAGAGCCGTAGCTACTATTCAGGTCACTAATTACTGCAATCCGTACATCTTTCTTGACTGGGGCAAACAAGCCTTTGGGGGCGGGGTTGTTTAGTTTGATGGGGCTAGGAATAGTAGCACTGGTATTGATAGCAACCGGCGGGGACGGATTAGCAGTTGAACTAGTATTTAAAGGGGCATTAGTTTTAGAAATAACCTGATGAGCTAATAGTGCTACTCCACTGCTACCGACAAAGAGACTACTCATCAAAAATTGACGACGATTCAAGGACATAGATTAAACAGTTTTAATAGCAAATTATATAGCATATGTCATCCTCATAAGCTAAGTCTTGGAGTTTTAAGTCCCCCTTTTTTTCTAGCGCAGCGGTGCGTTAGCACGGGGATTTAGGGGGATCCTCTCGTCAAGTATTAGTTAAACTACAGCATTTTCATTAATAATTAATTTTTGATTTGTAGCATCAAGGGTGGCTAGGATGCCTAAAGGCAGAACAGCATTTTCTTCCACATGACCAAAGCTGAAATTATAAACTGTGGGTTTCCCCAAGGGTTCTAGGTATTGTCGAAGGACTTCTTCTACCGTAAAAGATTTGTAGGGGTCGATTCTAATGCAATCACAGGGATTTGCCGGGGTAGGATTGGGATTCGGGGCGCAGGTTTCGGGGTAGCAACTAATGAAAGGCCCGATCGCAAACCCAGCGGCAGCTTGTAATTTTCCGAGCATAGATAGCTGATTTAACATGCGATCGACTCGCCAAGGAATTTCGCCAATATCTTCCAGAAATAAAATTTTATCCGTAGTATCTGTATCAAATTCTGTGCCGATTAAACTATTAAATAAAGAAAGATTACCGCCAATTAATTCTCCTGTTGCTGTACCACTCACAAAAGTAGTTAAGGGATGTCCTCTTTTAGCTAAAGATTCTAAGGGTTTAGCCACTTCGCCCAAGGGATTAGGATTCATAGTTGCCCGGCGAAAATGAGACATGGCATAGTCCCCAATTCCTGTTAAACCACTAGAACCGTGAAAAGTAACTAATCCAGTTTTATGATGAATTGC
>JANMHD010000313.1:0-2537 GCA_031374985.1 Coleofasciculaceae cyanobacterium OTE_70_metabat_329
TAAAACCCGGCGTAAAGAAAGACCCATCTTTATAACCATTAATCTTCTCGAAAATTAACCCCAAAACCGCCGCATTAATTGGCGACTTACTTTCTTCTTGGATTTCCTCCACCCCCTCACTACTAAAATCATAGGCATCAAGGAACTCAAATAGATAGATCAACGCAGGAAGATTCCCTGTCCGCCTTTTGCCCTGATTATCTTTCAAAACACTAGAGGGAAATATAGGTAAAATTTCATCTTCCAGATCATTTATTACCATAGTTGCTCCCTCCAGATAGGTTTTCTCAAATAGAGAACTATTCAAATAGGGAACCTTCGCAAAAAGTTCTTTTGCCTTGCCACGGCGATCGCCTTGTTTAAGTGCCAACACATTAAAGAAAAGCCTATTCAGATCGCCATAATTTTGGATATTTTCTCCACTCAAAAATCTAAAAGACTTATCATCATTATATTTAATTAGTTGAGCTTCCAATAACTTTAGGAATAAAACTCTATTGATCCAAGTAATTGCCAATTCTAAGCCAATATTGAAAAATCTATCTTGATCAGTCTCCCCATACTGCTCTGGCTTTTCCAGTTGAGAAATCTGATAACTATCAAGCTGACTAATGGCATTTTCTATCAAAGAGCCGGGATGGCGATCGCCCTCCTGCTTCCGCCCAATTAGCTTCTTACCACCCTCTTTGGTTTCCGTCAAGCCGATAATATGCAACAACTCACTATAAAAAGCCTTATTCAGAGTATTACTATCATTAATAAAAGGCAACTTTAGTAAATGCTCTGGAGAAAAAATCTTAAATAACGGAATAAGTTGATTCTCATCCTGCCCATCAGCGTTTCTCAAAATCTCTGTAAAATCTCGCAGATCAAAATAAGTAAATTCAATTTCCTGTTCAATAGCAGCGATTGCTGGCTTGGCAATTTCTCTATAGAAAAAATCAGTCTTGGTACTGCTCAATCTCCCTACTGTAAAATCCTTATATTGTTTTACTAAATTATTATTCTTAGCAAAAAGTTGTTCAAAATCACGGGCATCAAAAATAAACCATTCATAAATATTAGTTGCAACTAAATATCTAATTTCTAGATTCCCTTTAGTAATTCTTTCTCGCAAAAAATATAAAACTAACTCTTGGAAAGCCTTAGCATTGAGATTATCAACCTTAAGCATTTCACTCTTATTCCTAGGCTTTTTAGCTTCTAAGATCACTCCCACTGTACTTTTGGCATCTTTGCCATTATGAATTACTAAATCATTCCGTTCCTTAGTATTAATAAAGTAACTAGGACTGTAATAAGTATTCTTAAGGAAATCAGCCACAAGGTTTTTATGAAACTCCTCCGATTCTGCCTCATTAATACGATAGAGCAGCATTAACAAATTAGCTCTAAACTTTTCAATATTCTCTCGATCGGGCTTCACCTTCAAAAATGCCTTATTTAATGCTTGTCTTGGCTGAAGTTGATTATCTCTCATAAAAACTTATACCTCAATATACAAAAAACACTAGGTTTACTCCAGTTAAACTAAGGAATAACCTATACGGAAGTTATAATCTGTTATAGCATCTAACTCATAAGACTTCTCAGGAGATATTTCTATGCCTATAACTATCCCCAAAACTAGAGTCACTTTCAACGACTACCTCAAATATTTTGATGGATCAGATACAAAATATGAACTAGTAGGCGGAGAGTTGATTCCCTAGAGGCTAAAATATCTGTATTGGTAAATGCTGATGGTTGGTATGATGTTGCCGAATTTTAGGTCGCAAGTCCCCTGATTTCTCCCACATTTCCTGAACTAGTTTTAACCCCCAATTCTATTGGTAACTCCCTATGATTAATCCCAAAATCTCCTGCCTTTTCCTATCTAGCTTGCTGTGTAGCCTCGGTATTACAACTATTCCTGCTATTAACAACCCCAGTTTTGCCCAAAACCAGCAGAGTACGATAGATCCCAATATCCGCCCCAATGAACCTGGTTCCACTCTGGGTGGCAGTAACGGTGGGTTGAATATGTTTGACCTGATCCTGCGGTCGCAAAATGCCCCCTCTAGAGATGCCAATGAAGTCAGCCAACAACAACGGCAGAGCTTAGATGCCAACAGTGCAGAATTCCGCCGTCAACAACTAGAAAGAATCCGCAGCCTAGGTTCTACCATCAATTCTCCAACCCTTCCCTCTCCGACAATTTCCCCTAGCCCCTAAATAGTCCTGCAAATTAATACTAGTCATGCAGATCAAAATTGATGAGAGGGTATTTATAAAGTAAATATTTAGGTAGTCAATCGACGCAACATGATGCGTGTCATCGCTGCATAAATAGCCGACTCACTCACTTCTGGTAGCTTTTCATAATCTTTACTGAGGCGACGAAACCAATTAAGCCATCCAAAAGTCCGTTCCACTACCCATCGCTTCGGCAAGATTTCAAACTGTTCCGTAAGACGTTTCATTACTTCGACCTTAGCTTGGAGCATTAACCAAATTACCAATCCAAACTTATCTCCCCTATACCCTGCATCTACCCA